>NZ_JBHVVI010000144.1:0-20976 GCF_042883685.1 Kitasatospora sp. NPDC058190 | reverse complement strand
CGGCAACACACCCGAGACCTTGACCCCCCTCACCCTGGGGCCGGACAGGGACCACCAGGATGACCCCGACAGGGCCCGCGCCCGCGCAACCCGCGTGGCACGGGCCCTCTCGCGGTTACTCCGGAAGCCCCGGCCCCGCCAGGCCACCGATGTCCCGCCCGACGCCGTCACCTTCCGCGCCGAGCGCGTGACCACCGACGCCGCGATCACCACCGAGTTCAGGGCGCACGGAGGGCGGAGCCCAGGCGCAGGCCAGCGAGCCGCCGATGAGCCCGGGCAGCACGCCCAGGAAGAAGCCGCCGAAGTTGGCGACCGGCACGGAGAGCAGTGAGAGCAGGATCGCGGCGACCCCGGCGAAGATCCGCACCTGCCGCTGGAACCAGAGCGTGAAACCCAGCGTGATCAGCAGGCTCCCGATGAGGAGTGAGCCCGAGCCCGCGGTCGTGGAGAGTGCCAGGCCGAGACCGCCCAGGCTGAAGTGGGCGTAGGGGAAGGGGAAGTAGAGGATCGGCAGGCCGCCACCGAACGTCAGCAGTCCGGCCCAGAAGGGTCGGGTGCCGCGCCAGACCCGGAACTCCCAGCGGGCCGCGGCGATCGCCTCGCCCGGCCGGGACCACGGGGCCGTGGCCTTCTTCCACACGTGGCAACTCCCTGGGCAGTCAGTGGGATTGAGACGGATCACCGGGGCATCGGGCCAGTGGTCCGGCAGGTCAGAAGCACTCGTCCCGGCCGCGCACCAGCGACACGCCCAGCCCGGGAACATCGAAGCTGCCGGCCGCCACCGCGACCGCGGTCACCCGCACGTCGGTCAGCTTGATCGAACTTGCCTGCTGAGCCGGGCTGTTGGGGTTGAAGAAGCGCGAGTCCCGATCGCCCCGGCTGACTTCGCCCTTGGTGAGCGCTCCAGCGGCGACCCCGATGTCGAGGCGATGGGCGGTCGACTGGTCGGCCGCCAGGTGCTTCGAGTCGATGAAGAACTCCTTCGCGGTGGCCGCCCGCTTGTCGCCGGTGAGCCGCAGCGTGAAGGTGCCGAGCACCGGGATCGGGAAGACGGCGGACTGGCAGAGCCCGCGGATCGTGGCGGACTCGAACCCCGTGACCATGACCGGCACCGGGTCGTGCTCGCGGGTGAGGTCCACCGTGCCGTACAGACTGAAGCCCTCGGCATCGAGCTCGTCGGCGAAGAGCTTGAACTCCTCCCCGGAGATGAGGAACGACGCACCGAGCGCGTTCTGGGCCACCCCGACCACGAGGGCCGCGGTGGCCGCGAGACACGGCAGCAGGATGACGGCGAAGCGCTTCCAGCGGGTCCTGCCGAAGCGTTGCGACATGCCGTCCCTCTCTGACGTGGACCGCGACTCCCGAGCCGCTCGTGCGACCGGCCGGGAGCGGGCGCACGGGACACCGCACCGACTGCCCGACATCGAAAAAGACCAACACGGCCGATCATGCGATGCAGGAAATGGCTCCGCAAACCATTCACGCCCGGATCGGCGACCATGTCGCCGCACGTCACTCCAGCGGCCCATCGGCCACGACACCGGGGCGCGCTGATCAGCGCCGGTGGGACCAATGAGATCAGCCGATTGGCGGAGCCGCCCGGCCACCCGTGCTTCGACCGGCGCGTCCACCGGCTCCGCACCGTCGTCGAACACCGCTTCGACCGGCTCAGGCGATGGTGCGGCCCGGCGACCCGCCACGACGAGACCGCGAGCCCCACGGCCCGGCCGGCAGTGGCGGGACGCCTCGGGATCGCCGGTGCCGCAAGCCCGGAGAACCCCCGTCATCGCAGGTCGCAACGCACGTCCTCGTCTTCGAGACACCCGTCGGCCGTCACCGTTCCGTAGATCCGGCTTCAAATCAAGAGCACGTGTTTCACACATCCCCCTCATTGGGCGGCCCCGATGCTCTAGATTGATTTTCGCTTCGCACGGTCGGTCGCGAGGCGACGAACGATGATCTGCAGGTCCGGCGCTGCGGACGGCCCGAAGTCGCGTCCCCGGCGGCAGACGTGGGGTTGATCAGATCCTGGCGCCCGAGACGGGCCTCGAGTGTGGAGAGCAACCGTCGACGGTTTCCCGCGCACCTCGGGACTCCGGCCGGGCATGCGAGTCCGCCGACGCCTGGGCGGGACGTTCAAGTAGCGCTGCAACAAGCCGATTCGCCATTCGCTGGGGGGCTGGACCTCCCGGAGACAGGAACAGCGCGGCACGGGAGGCGTGGCCTCCCTAGGGGAGGAACAGGTGCGGGAGGCGCGAGCCTCCCGGGGGGAGGAACCGTGTGGAGCGAACACGTCGAACCCACTGGTGACCTGGAGAGGGCTGTGGAGCAGGGGGAAGGAGAGTTAGTCAGCCCGTTTCTACCGGCGCGGGGGCGTCCGAGGAACGGGACCATCAGCCGGCCCGAGATCGACTGGGAGCAGCAGTACCGCCGTACTGTGATCATCAGCGACACCGTGGCCACCGCCTTCGTGGTAGCGGCGATAGGCGGCTTCTTCGGGGTTCGGGACGCGGCCAACTGGCACGAGAAATGGGGAATCCTCGCCTTCGGCACCGAGCTGCTGGTGCTGGGCGCGCTTGCGATGACCCGGTCGTGGGCTCCGGCCGTGCTCGGCCAGGGCGCCGAGGAGTTCCGCCGGCTCGGCCGCGCCCTGTTCACGGCGGCCGTCGTCCTGGCGCTCGGCGGGATCGCCCTCACCTCGCACAACATCAAGCTCTGGATCTTCGTCGCGATTCCGGCGATCACGGTCGTCACCATGACCGAGCGGTATCTGCTGCGCCTCTGGCTGCACAAACAGCGCAACGTCGGACGGTGTCTGCGCCCGGTACTCGCTGCCGGGAGCCCGGCCACCGTGCGCGACCTGATCACCCGGACCCGCAAGTTCCCGCACCTCGGCTGGCGGGTGGAGGCGGTGTGCACGCCGTACGATCTCGGGCCGGGCGGTGACCGACTGGACGGAGTGCCGGTCGTCGGCCGACTGACGGACGTCGCCAACCACGTCCGCCGCGACGGCTACCGCGTCGTCGCGGTCACACCGGACCCGCACTGGACACCGGACCGGCTGCAGCGGCTGGCCTGGAACCTCGAAGGCGGCGACGCCGAGATGGTCGTGGCGCCGGTGCTGATGGAGGTGGCCGGCCCGCGGCTGCACGTCGACGCGGTGCTCGGGATCCCGATGCTGCGGGTCAGCATGCCGACCTTCACCGGGGGTCCCCGCGCGGTCAAGGAGGTCGTCGATCGACTGGGCGCCGCGGTCCTGCTGGTCCTGTTCGCCCCGCTGATGGTGATCGTCGGGCTGCTCGTGCGGGCGGACAGCCGGGGCGGGGCGTTCTACCGGCAGCACCGGGTCGGCAAGGACGGCCGTGAGTTCACCCTGGTCAAGTTCCGCACCATGGTCGTCGGGGCCGACCGGGCACGTGCCGAGCTGGCCGACCGCAACGAGGGCGCCGGCCTGCTGTTCAAGCTCCGCCGGGATCCGCGGGTGACCCGGGTGGGAGGAGTGCTGCGCCGGTACTCGATCGACGAGCTCCCGCAGCTCCTCAACGTGCTCACCGGCTCGATGTCGCTCGTCGGTCCGCGGCCTCCGTTGCCGGAGGAGTCCGCCGCGTACGGACCGGACATCCGGCGGCGGCTGCTCGTCAAGCCCGGGCTCACCGGCCTGTGGCAGATCAGCGGGCGCAGCGACCTGCCGTGGGAGGAGGCGGTCCGGCTGGACCTGCGGTACGTGGAGGACTGGTCGCTCGCCCTTGACGCGGTGATTCTCTGGAAGACGCTGCGTGCGGTGCTTCAGGGGCAGGGGGCCTACTGATGGGTGGGGGGCGTCGTCCGATCGGCGCGTGGATGGCCGGCCCGAAGGGCCTGCCCGAGGGGAGGAACGGGTCATGAGGATCAGCGTCCTGGGGCTCGGCTACGTGGGCTGCGTGTCGGCCGCGTGCCTGGCCAGTCTGGGGCACGAGGTCATCGGGGTGGACGTGAACCAGGTGAAGGTCGACCTGGTCAACGACGGCAAGGCCCCGGTGGTCGAGGAGCGGATCGGCGAGCTCATCGCCGAGGTCGTGCGGACCGGGGCGTTGCGCGCCACCGGCGACGTCCGCGAGGCGATCATGGGCAGCGAGGTGTCGCTGGTCTGCGTGGGCACGCCGTCGGAGCCCAACGGCAGCCTGTGCACCACGTACCTGGAGCGGGTCGCCGAGCAGATCGGTGCCGCGGTGGCCGAGCGGGGCGGGCGGCACACCGTGGTGTTCCGCAGCACCATGCTCCCGGGCACCTGCCTGAACCTGCTGGTGCCGATCCTGGAGAAGCACACCGGCGGCACGGCCGGGGTGGACTTCGGGGTCGCGGTCAACCCGGAGTTCCTGCGCGAGGGCACGAGCGTGCGGGACTTCTTCGACCCTCCCAAGACCGTCATCGGCGAGCTCGACCCGGCGAGCGGCGACGTGGTCGCGGCGCTGTACGACGGGCTCCCCGGCGAGGTGTTCCGGGTGCCGGTCCCGACGGCCGAGGCGATCAAGTACGCGGACAACGCGTTCCACGGCCTCAAGATCGGCTTCGCGAACGAGCTGGGCGCGGTGTGTCAGGCACTCGGGGTGGACTCGCACCAGGTGATCGACGTGTTCCTGGCCGACCGCAAGCTGAACATCAGCCCCGCGTACCTGCGGCCCGGCTTCGCCTTCGGCGGCTCCTGCCTGCCCAAGGACCTGCGCAGCCTGGTCCACGCGGCGCGGCGGGCCGACGTCTCGGTGCCCATCCTCTCCCACGTGCTGCCCTCCAACTCCGATCATCTGCAGCGCGCGGTGGAGCTGGTCGAGCGCACCGGCAGGCGCCGGGTGGGCCTGTTCGGCCTGTCCTTCAAACCCGGCACCGACGACCTCCGCGAGAGCCCGCTCGTCGAGCTGGCCGAGAGGCTCTTCGGCAAGGGCTACGACCTGCGGATCTACGACCCCAACGTGAGCCTCTCCCGGTTGCTCGGCGCGAACCGCGAGTACATCGAGACCCGGCTGCCGCACCTCGCGCAGCTGCTCGCGCAGTCCGTCGACGAGGTGCTCGACCATGCCGAGGTGTGCGTGGTCGGGACCAAGGACCCGGCCGTGCTGTCGGCCCTGCCCCACGGCGACGGCCCGGTGATCGTCGATCTCATCCGCCTTCCCGACGCCGAGGCGCGCCGGACCGAACCGGGGTACATGGGCCTTGCTTGGTGACACGTCGTTTCATGACACGGCCGGCGGCGACGGGCGGGCCCGTCGCGCGCTGATCCTGGTGGAGAACCTGTCCGTGCCGTTCGACCGGCGGGTGTGGCAGGAGTGCACGACGCTGCGCGACGCGGGCTGGACGGTGGACGTCATCTGTCCCCAGGGCAGCAAGCGGGACACGGAGCCGGAAGCGGAGATCGACGGGGTGCGGATCCACCGGTACCCGTTGCGCGCGGCCACCGGAGGGCCGGCCGGCTACCTGCGGGAGTACGGATCGGCGTTGTGGCACACGGCCCGGCTGGCCCGCAAGGTCGGCCCGGTCGACGTGGTCCACGCCTGCAACCCGCCCGACCTGCTGTTCCTGCCGGCCCTGCTGATGAAGCGGCGCGGCGCGCGGTTCGTGTTCGACCAGCACGACCTGGTGCCCGAGCTGTACCTCTCCCGGTTCGACCGCGGGAAGGACCTGCTCTACCGCGCCGTGTGCGCGCTGGAACGGCTGACCTACCGGGCCGCGGACGTCGTGCTCGCCACGAACGAGAGCTACCGGGACGTCGCACTGCGCCGTGGCGGTCGGCGGCCGGAGGACGTCTTCGTGGTGCGCAGCGCGCCCGACACCGACCGGTTCCAGCCGGTACCGCCCGAGCCGGAGCTCAAGCGCGGCAAGCCCCATCTGCTGTGCTACCTCGGCGTCATGGGCCCGCAGGACGGCGTCGACTACGCCTTGCGGGCCCTCGCGAAGCTGCGCGACGAGCTCGGGCGGACCGACTGGCACGCGGTGTTCGTCGGCGGCGGCGACACCTTCGACGCGATGGTGGAGCTGTCCCGGCGGCTCGGGCTCTCGGAGCAGGTGCAGTTCACCGGCCGGGTTCCGGACGCCGACCTGGTGCGCTACCTGTCCACCGCGGACGTGTGCCTCTCCCCCGACCCGCGCAACCCGCTCAACGACGTGTCGACCATGAACAAGGTCCTGGAGTACATGGTGATGGGCCGGCCGATCGTCTCGTTCGACCTCCGGGAGGCACGGGTCTCCGCCGGTGACGCCGCCCTCTACGCGCCCGCCAACGACGAGGCCGAGTTCGCCAAGCTCATCGCGCTGCTGATGGACGATCCGGAGAAGCGGGCCCTGATGGGCAAGCTCGGCCAGGAGCGGATCAACGGGCCGCTCTCCTGGCGCAACTCCCAGCGATCGCTGCTCGACGCCTACGCCGCCGCCTGCCGCAAGCCGCGGTCGGCGGGCTCCCCGGACCAGCCCGGGAGAAGGCCGCGCCGTTGAGCGACGAAACGATACGCCTGGTCACGATCGGTCGGATCCTCCGTCGGCGCTGGCGGCTTCTCGCCGTCCTCGCCGTGGTGGGTGCGCTCGTCGGTTACGGCACCTCCTTGCTGTTCCCGCCGAGTTACACGACGTCGGCATCGGTGCTGCTGCCGGGGGTGTGGCAGGACCGCGAGCTGCTGACCCAGGCGGAGATCGCGACCAGTTCGGTGGTGGTCGACCGGGCGGCCGCCACGCTCAACTGGTCCGGGGTCAGCGGCAGCAAGCTACAGGACCGGGTGAGTGCCAGCGCCGCCGACGGGAACATCATCAAGATCTCCGGGACGGCCGACACCCCGGAGCACGCCCAGCAACTCGCCGATCAGATGGCCCAGCAGTTCGTCACCTTCGCCGCGCGGGTCGCGGGCGACAGCACCGACCCCGAAGCGGCGCAGCCCGAGGCGCTGCGGCAGCTGGTGGTGCAGGCCAGCCGACGCATCACCGACCTGGCCGCCGCGGCCAATCCGGGGCAGACCGTGGACAGCGTGCAGACCCGCACCGATCTGGAGCAGCTGCGCAACACGTTGCAGGACGCCATCAAGAAGCTGGACCAGGTCGACCCGGCCGCCAACAAGGCCACCATGGTCGTCATGGGGTCGGCGGCCCGACCGTCCGCCGAGGCACCGCCGACGAGGACGCAACTCGTCGGCGCCGGGGCGCTGTTGTTCGTCCTGCTCGCGGTCATCGGCCATCTCGCCGCCGCACGGATGAGTCGACGGCTGCGCACCGAACCGGAGATCGCCGCGGCGCTGGGCTCGGCGCTCCTCGGCACCGTCGACGTACCCGGTGAACGGCGTGCGCACCGGCCGCAGGGCGGTGGTCCGCGGGCCCTGGTCCGCCGGCTGCTGGGCACCGACGTCCGGTGGGACCTGCCGACCCCGCACGCCTCCGGCGACGAGGCCGGCCGGCAGCTCCGCTACCGGCGGGTGTGCGCCCGACTCCGGGACCAACTGCCGGGCCCCCGACGGCTGTTGGTCGTCGTCCCGGTGGGCGACGAGACCGCCCGCCTCGCCGCCGGGCAGCTCGTCACCGAGGCGGGGGACGACCCGCTGCTGCGGGTGGTGGGGGTGCCGGTGTCCCGGCCGCTGCTGCCGGACCGCGACGACGCGTCCGGTGCCCTGGTCGTGCTCAGCGCGGGCAGCTGGACCGCGGGGGAACTCGCCGGCCTCGCCGGCGCGTGCGCGGACGCCGGGCACGAGGTCGTCGGCATCGTGCTCGCCGGCCCGGTCCGGGCCCGTCCGGCGCGGTCCGACGGCCGGCCTCCGGAGGTCGCCACGCCGGCGCTCGCGGTCGGCGACGACGCGGGGAGACGTTCGGAGTGACGACGAGTACGACGTCGGAGTCGTCGACCGCCGCTCCGCTGCTGGACCTCCAGGCGCTGGTGGTCGCGGTGCGCAGGCGGCGTCGCCTCTGGTGTTCCCTGGCGCTGATCGGGCTGCTGCTCGGCGCGGCGGTGGCGGTCCTGCGGCCGGCGCCGCCGACCGCGGTGACCAAGGTGCTGGTCGCGCACGAGGCGGACCAGCCGAACGACCCCGGAACGCTGATCCGCACCGACGTCGCCCTGCTGCAGACCACGGAAATCGCCGGTAGGGCTCTGAAGTCCCTCGGGTCCGCGGAGAAGCCGGAGGACTTCATGCCGGACTACGGGGGAATCGGCTTGACCAACAACCTGCTCCAGATCACCGTGACGGGTCACAGCGACGCGGAAGCGGTGGCCCGGGCCAAGGCGCTGGCCGAGGCGTTCGTCGCGGACCACGTCCGTCGGCTTCAGGACGCCGCGGACGCCGCGGCCAAGGCGCTGCTCGACCAGCGTGACCGGCTGCAGGAGGAACTCGCCCAGGTCGACAAGGCGATCGGAGACGCATCCTCGCAGAGCGGGCCCAAGGCGGCGGCGACCCTGAATTCGCTCTACGCCAGCCGGACCGAACTCGCCGCGCGGATCAGCGACTTCGGCCAGCGCGCCGCCGAGGCGAAGGTCGGCACGCCCCGGCTCGTCGCCGGCACCCAGATCGTGGACGCCCCGCGCGCGGTGCGGCAGTCCCTGCCGAAGACCGCCGCCACCGACGCCGCGATCGGGCTCGTCCTCGGGCTCGTCCTCGGGCTCGCGGTGGCCGCGGTCGGCGCGGTGGTGGCGGACCGCCCCGTGCTGCGCCGGGAGATCGCGGCGAACCTCGGCGCCTCGGTCATCGCGGAGCTGAGCGGCGTGCCCCGCAGGTCGGCCGGCCGGTGGCAGCGCCGACGGACCCGGGCGGCCCGGACGAGACTCACCGCGACCCTGGCCCGCACCGTGCGCGGCTCCACGGAAGCGGTGTCGCTGCTGGAACTGGGCTGCGCGCGCAGCACGTGCGCGATCGCCCTGGACCTCGCCGGGGCACTGGCGCAGGAGGAGGGGCCGGTGGTCGTCGTCGACGGTCTGCCCGGCCAACAGCTCGCCGACCGCCGCCCGAAGCCGGGGGACCCGACCGTGGTCCGCGGCGAGCGCGCCGAGGCCGTGCCACCTGAGGAACGCCGGCTCGGCGTCGGCTCGGTGGTACCCGGCACGGCGTGGACCGACCTGCGGTACCTCGGCACCAGGACCGTGCTCGTCGTACGTGCCGGGCACGGCAGCGCCGCCTGGCTGCACACCGTGGCGCGGCAGCTCGCGGACCAGCGCATACCGGTGCTCGGCGTGGTGCTGATCGACCCCGATCCGCGGGACCGGACCGACGGCACGCTGTGGGACGGGCCGCACACCGCGCTGCGCGGCCGGGACGGGCGGCCGGCCCGGCAGAACCGGACGGGTCGGCGGCGCACGGAACGACTACCGATGTGGACCGCACGGGTCCCGGACAGCGATCAGGAGGCGAGGTAGGACATGTGTGGCATCGCAGGCACGTACCGATGGCCGGACGGGAAGGTCGTGACCGACCTGCTCACCGATACCCTCGCCCACCGCGGCCCGGACGGGGCGGGCCGGTACAGCCACCCCGTCGGTGACGGCGAAGTGCACCTGGGGCACCGGCGGCTGGCCATCATCGACCTGTCCGAGACCGGCGCCCAGCCGATGGTCTCGGACGGCCTCGTCCTGACGTACAACGGCGAGCTGTACAACGCGCCCGAGCTGCGTGCCGAACTCGCGGCCGCCGGGGTGCGCTTCCGCGGCACCTCCGACACCGAGGTGCTGCTGGAGGCCTGGCGGCGCTGGGGCACGGACTGCCTGCCCCGGCTGCGCGGCATGTTCGCGTTCGGGGTCTTCGACGAGCGGACCGGTGAGCTGGTGCTCGCCCGTGACCAACTCGGCATCAAGCCGCTCTTCCTGGTCCGGCGCGGTGAGGGCCTGGTGTTCGCCTCCGAGCTCAAGGCGCTGGCCGCCGCCACCGGCGGGTCGCTGGAGGTGGACCACGCGGCGCTGGTGGCCTCGCTGCTGTACTACTGGGTGCCCGACTCCCGGTGCGCGTTCCGCGAAGCGGAGAAGCTGCCGCCGGGGAGCTGGCTGCGGTGCCGGCCCGACGGCCGGGTGGAGCGCGGCCGGTTCTGGCACCTGCGGGACGTCGCCGCCGAGGGCCGGGAGCGGGCCAGGGCCGGTGAGCGGCCGGATCTCGCCGCCATCGTCGAGGAGTCGACCCGACGCCACCTGCTCTCCGACGTACCCGTGGCGACCTTCCTCTCCGGCGGGCTGGACTCCAGCTACCTGACCGCGCTGGCGGCCCGCGACCATCCCGGGATCTCCGCCTACACGATCGGGTTCCGCGCCGAGGACGCCAGGTTCGAGGCGATGCCGGACGACCTCCGCTACGCCCGGCGGGTGGCCGAGCGGTTCGGCGTCGACCTGCACGAGATCGAGATCGCCCCGGACGTGCTCGACCTGCTGCCGCGGATGACGTACCACCTGGACGAGCCGATCGGCGACCCCGCCGCGATCAACACCTTCCTGATCTGCTCGGCGGCCCGGGAGGCCGGGGTCAAGGTGCTGCTCTCGGGGATGGGTGCCGACGAGCTGTTCGCCGGCTACCGCAAGCACCTGGCCAACCAGCTCGCGCTGCGCTACCAGCGCATCCCGCGGCCCCTGCGGCGCGGCCTGTCCGCGACCGTGGACCGGCTGCCGGTCGCCACGGCCCGCCGGGGGTTCCGGTCGGTGCGGTTCGCGAAGCGCTTCCTCTCCTTCGCCGATCTGCCGGAGGAGACGGCGTTCCGGCGCAGTTACACCATGTACGACCAGGACGAACTGCTCGCCCTGGTCAATCCGGACCTGGCCGGGACGGTCGAGGACGTGCTGACCGAGCACGCGGACGTCTACCAGGACAACGACCTCGACGACTTCGTCAACCGCATGTGCCTGGGCGACGCCCGGATGTTCCTGCCGGGCCTGAACCTCGCGTACACGGACCGCTCCAGCATGGCCGCGTCGACCGAGGTGCGGGTGCCGTACGTGGACGTCGAGGTGGTCAAGGCGGCGTTCGCCGTGCCCGGCGATCGCAAGATCGTCGGACGGCAGGGCAAGGCCGTCCTCAAGGAGGCGGCCACCTCGGTCCTGCCCCGGGAGATCGTGTACCGGCCCAAGGGCCTGTTCAGCGCCCCGCTGCGCGCCTGGATGAGCCGGGACCTGGCACCGCTGGTGCGCGAGGTGGTGCACGACGGCGTGCTCGTCAACTCCGGGCTGCTGCGCCGCGACGCGCTCGCGCGCATGGTCGCCGAGGACGCCGCCGGGCAGCGGGACTTCTCCAAGCACCTGTGGCACGTGCTGACCCTCGAGTACTGGTACCGCGACGCGACCTCGGGCTCCGGCCGCAGCGCCGACCTGACGGCGTAGAGCTCACTTGACCGCTGAGAAACACCGCTGAGAATCAAGGGGACTTCCGGTGAAACAGGTTGTGCAGAACTACAAGAGCGGCGAGCTGGCGGTCCTCGACGTGCCGGTGCCGGGGTGCAAGCCGGGCGGTGTGCTGGTCCGCAGCGCCTTCTCGCTGATCTCCACCGGGACCGAGATGATGAAGGTGTCCGAGGCCGGGATGTCGATGCTGGGCAAGGCCCGCTCCCGGCCGGACCAGGTGGCCAAGGTCATGCAGAGCGTGGCCACCAACGGGCTGCCCGCCACCTACCGCAAGGTGATGGGCAAGCTGGACTCCTACACGCCGCTGGGCTACTCGCTGTGCGGGGTGGTCGAACAGGTCGGCGCCGGGATCGACGACGTGAAGGTCGGCGACCTGGTGGCCTGCGCCGGCAACGAGCACGCGCTGCACGCCGAGCTGAACTGGGTGCCGAAGAACCTCTACGCCCCGGTGCCGGACGGCCTCGCGCCGCAGCACGCCGCCTTCGGCACCGTCGGGTCGATCGCCCTGCAGGGTGTCCGCCAGGGCGAGCCGCAGCTCGGGGAGGTGGCGCTGGTCATCGGCCTCGGGCTGATCGGGCAGCTGGTGGTGCAGCTCCTCGCCGCCTCGGGGGTGCGCGTCGTCGGAGCCGACCCCGACCCGGTGCGCTGCGAGCTCGCCGAGCGCCTGGGCGCCATGGCCTGCGGCGATCCCGGGTCCGCGGCCGTGAGGACCGCCGTCGCCGAGCTGACCGACGGTCACGGCGTGGACCAGGTGTACCTGGCCGCCGGCGGCGGCAGCAACCAACCCGTCGAGCTGGCCGCCGAGTTGGCCCGGGACCGGGGCCGGGTGATCGACATCGGCAAGTGCCGCCTGGACCTGCCGTGGAACGCGTACTACGAGAAGGAGCTCGACGTCCGGTTCTCCCGCTCGTACGGCCCCGGGCGCTACGACCCGTCGTACGAGCTGGAGGGGCGGGACTACCCGATCGGCTACGTGCGCTGGACCGAGCGCCGCAACCTGGCGTGCTTCCTCGACCTGATGGCCCGCGGCCGTGTCGACGTCGGCCCGCTGGTCTCCCACGTCGCCGACTTCGAGGACGCCGTGGAGACGTACCGGCGCCTGAAGGACGGCGAGTTGAAGGCCGTCACCGCGCTGTTCCGCTACCCCTCGGCGGAGGTGGAGGCGCCGGCCCCGAAGCTGGAGGTGCCCGCGGTGCGGCGCCCCGCCGCGCGGACCGCCCCGGCCCGTCGTTCCAAGTCCCCGGTGCGGCTGGCGTTCATCGGCGCGGGCAACTACGCGACCTCGATGCTGCTGCCGCACCTCGCGCAGCGCGAGGGCGTCGCGCTGTCCACCGTCGTCACCACCACGGCGCTGTCCGCCGCCAACGCCCAGCGCAAGTTCGGGTTCGCCCAGGCCACCAGCGACCTCGACGCCGTCCTCGGGGACGACTCGATCGACGCGGTCTTCGTGGTCACCCGGCACAGCTCGCACGCCGACCTGACCCGCAGGGCGCTGCTCGCCGGCAAGACGGTCTTCGTGGAGAAGCCGCTCGCCCTGAGCGAGGAGGAACTCGCCTCCGTGCTGGCCACGGTGGAGGAGTCCGGCAACGACCGGCTGCAGGTGGGCTTCAACCGCCGGTTCGCGCCGCTGCTGCGCGAGGCCAAGACCCGCCTGGGCGCCCGGAGCGGACCGGCGAGCCTGCGCTACCTGGTCAACGCGGGCCGCCTCCAGCACGGCAGCTGGTACCTCCAGCAAGGCGCCGAGGGCTCGCGGTTCGAGGGCGAGGGCGGGCACTTCATCGACACGGCGAGCTGGCTGCTGGGCGCCGACCCGGTCTCGGTGTACGCCGTCGCCCCGTCCGGCAACGAGGACCTCCAGGTCGTCCTGCGCTACCCGGACGGCTCCACCGCCACCATCAGCTACGTCACCTCCGGCGCACCCGCCTTCCCCAAGGAGACGCTCGACCTCCTCGCGGACGGCAAGGTGCTCAAGCTCGACGACTTCGTCCGCGCCTCGGTGTATTTCGAAAGCACAGCCGGCCGCAAGCGCTGGGTCAGCTCCCGGCTGCCCCAGGCCCGGGACAAGGGCCAGTCCAACGAGCTGGCCTCGTTCATCAGGGCGGTGCGCTCCGGCGGGCCGATGCCGGTGCCGCTGGAGTCGCTGGTCGCCACCACGGCGGCCACCCTGGCCGTGCAGGCGAGCCTGGCCGGCGGCGCGCCGGTGACCCTGGCGAGGTCGCTGTGACCATGAGCGCGGGCTGGTACCTGCGGCGCCTGTCGGCGATGGGGCCGCAGGAGGTCGCCGGCCGGGTGGGCGACGCGCTGCGCAGGCGGCGGTGGCGGTCGCTGACGCCGCCGGGCCCGGCCGTGACCGGTGCCCGGTTCACCGCCGTCCTGCCCGCCGGGGCGATCGACGCGGTGCCCGCGGACGCCGCCAAGCGGCTGGTCGCCCAGGCGGACCGGCTGATGGACGGCCACGCCGAGTTCTTCGGCGTGGAGCGCGAGGACATGGCGGCCCCGGACTGGTGGCTCGACCCGAAGACCGGGCGCCGGGCGCCGGGCGGCTACGCCTTCGACGTGCCGTACCGGGACGAGGACACGGTCGGCGACATCAAGCAGATCTGGGAGCCCTCCCGGCACCAGTACCTGACGGTGCTCGCCGCCGCCTACGCGATCACCGGCAACGAGCGCTACGCCGAGCGCGCGGCCGCTCACCTGCGCTCCTGGTGGCAGGCCAACCCGCCGCTGGAGGGCGTGCACTGGGTCAGCGGCATCGAGCTGGGCATCCGGCTGCTGTCCTGGGTGTGGGTGCGCCGGCTGCTGGAGGGCTGGTCGGGCGCGGCCGCCCTGTTCGAGGGCAACCCGACGGCGCTGCACCAGATCTGGCACCACCAGCGCTGGCTGGCCGCCTTCCCCAGCCGGGGCTCCTCGGCGAACAACCACGTCATCGCCGAGGCGGCCGGGCAGTTCGCCGCGGCCTGCGCGTTCGACTGGTACCCCTCCTCGCAGCGGTGGCGCTCGGACGCGCTGCGCTCGCTGGACCGGCACCTGCGCGCCAACACCTTCCTCTCCGGCCTCAACCGGGAGCTGGCCACCGAGTACCACGGGCTCGTCCTGGAGCTCGGCCTGGCCGCGGTGGCCGAGGCGGACACCGCCGAGGTGCCCGTCCCCGCCACCGTCCGGCTGGTACTGCTGCGGATGACCGACGCGCTCGCGGCCGTGGTGGACAACCGGCTGCGGCCCCCGCGCCAGGGGGACGCGGACGACGGGCACGGCCTGGTCCTGGACGGCGCGGGCACCGACCGCTGGGCCTCGCTGCTGGCCACCGGCGGCGCCGTGTTCGGTCGTCTTCCCTGGTGGCCGGCGGTGACCGGCGCCGATGTGCGCACCCCGCTGCTGGCCGCGCTCATCCGGCCGTACGGAACAGTCGGAACGGTGTCCCGCCCGGCGAGCCGGCCGGTCCACTTCCCGGACGCGGGGATGAGCATCCTGCGCGTCGGGGAGGAGATCTGGTGCCGCTGCGACGGCGGCCCGCACGGGTTCCTGTCCATCGCCGCGCACGGCCACGCGGACGCCCTGTCCGTGGAGGTCCGCCACGACGGCGTCGAGGTGCTCGCCGACCCGGGGACGTTCTGCTACCACGGGCAGCCCGAGTGGCGGCGCTACTTCCGCTCGACCCTGGGCCACAACACCCTGGAGCTGGACGGCCGGGACCAGTCCGCCTCGGGCGGCCCGTTCCTGTGGACCCGTCACGCCCGCACCCGCGTCCTCGTCGCGGACACCTCCGACCCGACCGTGGCCCGCTGGTGCGCCGAGCACGACGGCTACCTGCCCTCGGCGCACCGCCGCCGGGTGGAGCTGACCGCCACGAGCCGGGAGCTGCGAATCGTCGACGAGGTGCGCGGCCCGGGCGGCGCCGTACGCCTGGCCTTCCACCTCGGCCCGGCGATCGCCGCGGACCTGACGGGGAACCGGGCCGTCCTGACCTGGACCCGCGACGGCGAGGACCGCTCCGCGGTACTCGACCTGCCCGGGCAGCTTTCCTGGCAGGCGCACCGCGGCGAGAGCGAGCCGCCGCTGGGCTGGTACTCCGCCGGCTTCGGACGCAAGGAACCCGCCACCACGCTGATCGGCACCGGCTTCGCCGACGGCGGGCAGGGGTTCACCACCGTGCTCGGGTTCCGGGGCTAGGGGGGAGGGTGGGGATCAAGAGGCGGCACTGGGGGGCGCTGGCGTCGGTCCTGCTACTGGCGACCGGCTGCACGAGCGGTTCGGACGCCCGGCCGGAGCCGACCGCCACGCCGTCCGGGGCCGTGGCCGCGGCCCGGGTGTGCGCCAACCCCGGGGCCGGGCCGGCGAACGCGCCGGCGGGCGCGGTGACGGTCGACCCGGCGGTGGTCGGTGACCTGGCCGCGAAGACCAGGAGCAGCCCCCCGAACACCACGTTCTGGCTCCAACCGGGGACACACACGCTCGACTCGGACCGGTACGCCCAGGTCGTCCCCAAGGAGGGGGACAGCTACCTCGGCGCGCCGGGCGCGGTGCTCGACGGCCGGAAGACCAACGAGTACGCGTTCAGCGGTGGCGCCGCCGACGTCACCATCCGCTACCTGACCGTGCAGGGTTTCGTCGCGCCGCAGAACGAGGGCGTGGTCAACCACGACTCGGCCGACGGATGGGTGATCGAGCACGCGACGATCCAGAACAACTCCGGCGCCGGGCTGATGGCCGGTGCCCGTCAACGGGTCCGCGCCAACTGCCTGCGCGGCAACGGGCAGTACGGCATCAACGCGTACAAGACCGGTGCCCCCGTCAGCGATCTGGTGGTCGAGGGCAACGAGATCACGGCCAACGACACCGACCAGTGGGAGCAGCGTCAGCCGGGCTGCGGCTGCACCGGGGGCGTCAAGTTCTGGGCCGTCAACGGCGCCGACGTACGCGGCAACTGGGTGCACGACAACCGCGGACCCGGATTGTGGGCGGACACCAACAACAACGACTTCCGCATCGAGGACAACGTGCTGGAGGCCAACGACGGTGCCGCGCTGATCTACGAGACCAGTTACAACGCGGTCATCCGGAACAACACGATCCGGCGGAACGACTGGATCGAGGGCCGCAATGCCGCCGACCGCGGCGACAACTTCCCGTACGCGACCGTCTACCTGTCCGAGTCCGGCGGCGAACCACGGATCCCGGCCCGCACGGACAAGATCGAGATCTACCGGAACGTGCTGGAGGACAACTGGTCCGGGATCACCCTGTGGGAGAACGCCGACCGGTTCTGCAACAGCCCGGCCAACACCTCGTCGGGTGACTGCACCTTGCTGGTGAAGAAGACCGACAGCTGCGCCCAGCCGACGATCGCCACCCCGCCGCTCTACTCCGACTGCCGGTGGAAGACCCAGCGGGTGGACATCCACGACAACCGCTTCACGCTGGACCCGTCCGTCGTCGGGTGCACGGTCAAGTGCGGCCGCATGGCGCTCCTGGCCAACTACGGCACCTATCCGGACTGGTCCCCGTACAAGGGCGAACCGGTGGCCGAGGCGATCACCGGCAAGCAGCAGAACCGCTGGCACGACAACTCCTACCTCGGACCATGGAGCTTCGTCGCCCACGACCCGAGCCGGGCGCTCGACTTCGGGCAGTGGCGGGGCACGCCGTACCAGCAGGACGCGGGCAGCACCTTCCAGCCACAGGCCGGTGGTTGAGATGGCCCGGGACCTCACGCAGGCCGGCCCGCCGAAGACCGTCGAGCTGGTCTGGGGGCTGCTGATCCTCAACACGCTCGGCTCCGCCGGGGCACAGACCATCATCCCGCTGCCCCGCTCCCTCATCCAGATGGCCACCATGGGCGCGCTGGTCTCCGCGTTCGTGCTGGCGCTCGTCCTCAATCTCCGACTGCGCGTCCGGCCCAGCGCCTTCCTGTTCCTGCTCACCCTGATGCTGGTGCTGAGCGTGATCTCCAGCGCGAACCTGCAGTCCGGGTTCGGCGCGCTGTTCCGCTGCTTCCGGCTGGCGCTCTTCGTCGGCACGCTGTGGCTGCTCAGCCGCTGGTGGGACGGCAGCCAGACGTTCGTCCGCCACCACATCCGGATGTACTTCGCGGTGCTCGCGACGGTGGCCGCCGGCCTGGTCGTCTCACCGGGCGCGGCCATGCCCGAGCTCTACGGCGGTCGGCTGGTCGGCGCGCTGTGGCCGCTCACCCCGCCGCAGATCGGACAGTACGCCGCGGTGATCATCGGACTCACCGTGCTGCTCCTCCTGGACCGCCGGACCACCGGGGTCAGTGCGGCGGCGGTCATCGTGCCGTCACTCGTCCTGCTCGCGTTGACCCACACCCGGACGGCCACGCTCGGCCTGATCATCGGCCTGGCGTTGGCGATCGGCTCGCTCATCCTGACCAGCGCCGCCGCCCGCCGGTTCTTCGCCTGGGCGGTGCTGTGCGCCACCGTGGCCGCGGTGGGCCTGAGTTCGCTGCTCCAGGCGTGGTTCCTGCGCGGACAGACCCAGGAGAACTTCTCCAACCTCACCGGTCGGGCCAAGGTCTGGGACGCCCTGCTGGCAGCGCCCCGGACGACCACGGAGCAGGTGTTCGGCATGGGCCTGGGCGACAAGTCGTTCGGCGGGCTGCCGATCGACAACAGCTGGCTGGCCGTCTACAACGAACAGGGTCTGGCCGGCGTCACCATCGTGGCGGCGGTCTTCATGGTGCTGGGCGGCGCCGCCTTGCTGCGGCCGCCCTCGCTGGCGAGGGCCTGCGCGATCTTCCTGATCAGCTACTGCGCGATCGCCTCGTACACCGAGGCCGGGCTGGGCGACGCCTCGCCGTACCTGCTCCATCTGACCGTGGCCGCCTCGCTGCTGGCGGCACCTGCCGCGGCCGCGCCCCGCTCGGCCCCCGCAGTCCCTCGACGCCGCACACCGCATTGGGCCCAGAGATCGGAGGGAACCTGAACATGCACGTCCTCGTGGTGCACAACCGCTACAACTCGGCGCAGCCGAGCGGGGAGAACAAGGTCGTCGACCAGGAGGTGGGGCTGCTGCGCGAGGCCGGCCACCGGGTCGAGGTGTTCGAGCGGCGCAGCGACGACATCGCCGCCCGGTCCCTGCTGGGCAAGGCCGCGGTGCCGCTGCTGGTGCCGTGGAACCCGGCGGTCCGCGCGGAGCTCGCCGCCCGGCTGCGCACCGAGCGGCCGGACGTGGTGCACGTCCACAACGTCTTCCCGCTCCTGTCGCCCGCGGTGCTGGCCGCCTGCGCCGACGCCGACGTGCCCGCCGTCGCCACACTGCACAACTACACCCAGATCTGCCCGCCGGGCACGCTGCAGCGGGACGGCCGGCCGTGCACCGAGTGCGTCGGGGGCTCGCCGCTGCCCGCCGTCCGGCACGGCTGCTACCGCGGCTCCCGGCTGGCGACGGTGCCGCTCGCGGTCAGCCTGGCGGTCAACCGGCGGCGGTGGTGGTCCGGCGTGGAGCGGTTCTTCTGCATCTCCGCGGCGCAGCGCGACGTCCTGTCACGGGCCGGCCTGCCGGCCGAGCGGCTGGCGGTGAAGCACAATTTCGTGCCCGACCCCGGCACCCGCCGGACGGGCGCGGGCGAGCACCTGCTCTATCTCGGCCGGCTCGCGGAGGCCAAGGGTGTGCGGCTGCTCATGGCCGCGTGGGACGAGATCGCCGCGGACGGCGGTGTGGGCGTGCCGCTCGTGGTCGCCGGCGCGGGGCCACTGGAGCGGGAGGTGACCGCCTGGGCGGCGGGCCGGGACGACGTGCGGTACGTCGGCCTGTACGACCAGGCCCAGTGCCGGCAGGCCGTCGCGCGGTCGGTCGCCGTGGTGGCCCCCTCGACGTGGCTGGAGGCGTTCGGCCTGGTGGTCGTGGAGGCGATGGCGGCCGGGGTCCCGGCCGTCGCCGCCGGTCACGGCGCCTTCGTCGAACTCGTCGAGGACGGGGTGACCGGGCTGCTGCACCAGCCGGGCGAGGCGGCCTCGCTCGCGTCCTGCATCCGCCGGATCACGGCCGTGCCGGAGCGCAACCGGGAGATGGGCCGGGCGGCCCGGCACCGTTACGAACAGGGGTTCAGCCCGGCCGTCGGGCTGGAGCGCCTGGTGGAGGGGTACCGCACCGCGATCGCGGTGCGGTCCGGCGGCGCGGACGGCGCGCCGCCGGTAGGGAACGGAAACGCTGGCTCGCGGCGGGGCACCCGCGCGAGCAGGATTGGGGGCAGTCAATGACACGATGCCGACTCTGCGGCTCGGCGGCGATGGGCAGCGTCGTCGATCTGGGGGCGACCCCGCCGTGTGAGAGCTTTCTCGCCGCTGACCAACTGGACCGGCCGGAGCCGGCGTACCCGCTGCACCTGCGGGTCTGCACCGACTGCTGGCTCGCGCAGATCCCTCCGCTGATCACGCCGGAGGAGACGTTCACGCAGTACGCGTACTTCTCCTCCTACTCGACCTCCTGGGTGGAGCACGCCCGCACGTTCGTCGCCGACGCCGTCCAGCGGCTGGGTCTCGGCCCCGACGCCTTCGTGGTCGAGGTCGCGAGCAACGACGGGTACCTGCTCAGGCACGTGGTGGACCGGGGGATCCGCTGCCTCGGCATCGAACCGTCGGTGAACGTCGGCGCCGCGGCGCGGGAGGCGGGTGTGCCCACGCTCACGGCGTTCCTGGACCCGGACACCGGCTCGTCCGTCCGCGCCGAGCACGGCCCGGCGGACCTGGTCGTGGCCAACAACGTGTACGCGCACATCCCCGACGTGGTCGGGTTCACCCGGGGGCTGCGCGCCCTGGTGTCCGACGACGGCTGGGTCTCCATCGAGGTGCAGCACCTGCTGACCCTGATCGAGGAGAACCAGTACGACACGATCTACCACGAGCACTTCCAGTACTACACGGTCGCGTCCGCGACCCGGGCGCTGGCGAGCGGCGGACTCACGCTCGTGGACGTCGAGCTGCTGCCCACCCACGGCGGCTCCATCCGGCTGTGGGCCCGGCCGACCGAGGCGGCCGGCGAGCCGAGCCGGCGGGTGGCCGACGTGCTGGACCGGGAGAAGGCCGCCGGGCTCCAGGAGCTGTCCGGGTACACGGAGTTCTCCGCCCGGGTGGCCAAGGTGCGCCGGGACCTCCTGCGGTTCCTCATCGACGCGGCCGAGCGCGGCGAGACGGTCGTCGGCTACGGCGCCCCGGGCAAGGGCAACACCCTGCTCAACCACTGCGGCATCCGGCCCGACCTGCTCCCGTACACGGTCGACCGGAACCCCTACAAGCACGGCCGGTTCACCCCGGGCACCCGCATCCCGATCCTGCCGCCCGAGCGGATCAGCACCGACAAGCCGGACTACGTCCTGGTCCTCCCGTGGAACCTGCGGGCCGAGCTGGTCGAGCAGTTGTCCTTCGTGCACGAGTGGGGTGGCCGACTGGTCTTCCCCATCCCGGAACTGAGCATTGTCGAGGTCAAGGCTTGACTCCTCCCCCTCCCGAAGGGAGGGGGATTCCCCTCAGCCTCGCGGCTGAGCCGCTGCGCGTGTGCGCTGCGGTGGGACGACTTCCTGCTTCATCGACGACCGCCCGCCCGGAGTACTCCGTTGAGGTCTTACACCGTCTCCACAGGCTGCAACCGCCAGTCCGGCGGCAAGGCCTAGCGCTTCCACGGCGCCGGTCTCGGACGTCCCCGTGCTCGTG
>NZ_JBHVVI010000143.1:0-21032 GCF_042883685.1 Kitasatospora sp. NPDC058190 | reverse complement strand
GAGGCCGGGGATGTCAACATATCTGGCGTTGACTTTTGGCACGCTGTTGAGTTCTCAAGGAACGGACGCTTCCTTCGGACCGCCTTCCAGCGGGCTCTCCGGGCGCTTCGTTCTTTCGTGTTTTCAGCTTATCAGATGTTTTCCGCTCCGTTTCCGGGGCTTCCTTCATCCAACTCGCCGATGTCCTCTGGGGTTTGACGCCCCGTCCGACCTTCCAAACTCTAGCCGACCCTCGCTCCGAAAAGCGAATCGACCGCAATCCGATAAAACGCGCACACCGAATAAGCACCGGGCCGCACCGCGAGAACGCGAAGACGACCGGCATGAACCGGAAGTGGTGTTTCAAAGGAGTGGCCGCCCCGGGACCGTCCGCGCCGATGCGTGTCCGGTGCTCCCTGCCAAGCGACTGGGAGACACTACCCCTTACCGAGGGCCCAAGACAATTCAGGAGGCCGTCGGGGTGCGCTTCTGCGTTTCAAAGTCGACGTGGACGAGGCCGAAGCGTTGGTGATGGCCCTCAGGGCACTCAAGGGCCTCTCCCTCCCCCCTCCCCATCCACCCCCCTACGGTTACCGGCTACGACCGCGCCTCTCCCGCTGTCGTCGGCCTGGTCCGCAGCAACGCCCAGGCGGGTAGCCCGGTCGCGCCGAGGCAGAGCAGTACGGCTCCGGCGGCCAGTGCACCACGAGGGTCGCCGGGACGTACCGGGCGGTGCCCGCGACCCCCCGGGCGACCGGGACCAGCGTGATCCAGGCAATCACCCCGCCGAGCGCCAGCCCGGCGGTGCCGTCGACAGGTTCCACGCCAGGAAGCCAGGTCCACCCGGGCCATGGAGTCCGCTGGCGGACCGGGGGTGGGTTGTCCCTACACCGCCTCGGCGGCGATCCCCCGGTAGGCGGCGCGCAGTTCGGCGAGCACGGGGTGGGCGGGGTCGAAGGCGGTGCCGTCCACGGCGGCGAGCGGGCGCACGCCCACGCCCGCGTTGGCGGCGAAGGCCGCGTCGAACTCGTCCAGCCGGCTCGCGTGGACGGGCTCGCGGGACTGCGGGCCGCCGTACGCACCGGCCAGCAGCGCCTCGGTGACGCCGGGCAGGCTGAGGCCCTCGGGCCAGACCAGGCGGTTCCCGGCCAGGAAGCCGACGTTCCAGGTGGTGCCCTCGGTCACCCGGCCGTCCTCATCGGTGAGCAACGCGTCGTCGTACCCGGCGAGTTGGGCCAGCCGGCGGTGATGGACCAGACCGAACAGGCCGACGTGCTTCACCTCGGGCAGCTCCCGCCGGTACACCGTCGTCCGCACCCGCAGCGGGCCGGGCTCGGCCGTCGCGGCCGGGCGGGTGGTCACCAGCAGGGCGGGCGCGGCGGGCGCGGCGGGGCGTTCCAGGCCGAGAGCGGGGTCGTACCCGGTGGCCCGGACGATCACCGGTCCGCCGTCGGCGGGCAGCACCGCGCGGATCCGCTCCCGGACCGCCGCCCGGTCCAGCTCGGTGCCGAACAGCGTCCGGCAGTCCCGGACCAGCCGGTCCAGGTGCAGCGTCAGGCCGCGGACCCGGCCCGCCTCGGCGCGCATGGTGGTGAAGTGCCCGTAGTTGAGCAGACCCAGGGCGGCGAGCCGCGCCGGGTCCGCGGGCGCGCCGTCGATCTCGATGTCAGCCATCCCCCGAGTCTGCCAGCTGTGCGGTCGCCTGCGGCGCCGGCACCGGACGGTACGGGCTCACCACTCGGCGGCCCGTCCCCCGGGCGGTCTGCTCGAACTGCTCGATCTTGAAGGCCAGTCCCTCCGGCTCCCCCGCGTCCGACCAGCGCCACGCCTCCGCCCACCACTGCGGCCCGCGCACCATCGGCCACCCGGCGAGCGCCAGGTACAGCGCCAGCGTCGACCGCGCGTACTCGTGCACCCAGCCGTCGCAGCCCCGGTAGTCGGCGGTCTCGTCCAGCCGCAGCCAGCGCCCCTCCTGCCCGGCCGCCAGTATCGGCACCCAGCCGCGCTGCCGGTCGGCGACCAGCAGGACCAGCCGCCCGTCCTCCTCGCGCACCCGGTGCAACGGCAGTTGGGGCATCCGGGCGAGCGACAGCGACCGCTTCCAGCCCACCACCCACAGGCCCCGGCGCAGGTAGTACCGGACCGCCGACTGCCAGGTCCAGTGCGCCTCCAGACGGAACCCCGGCAACCCCTCCGCGGTGGCCGCCGCGTACACCTCGTCCAGCGCGCCGGCGGCCAGCCCGCGACCGCGGGCCCCGGGCCCGACGTAGAGGGAACTGACGGCGAGTTGGCTCGGCCCCTTGGTCCAGTTGTCCACCGCGACGGTGCCGACGACCTCCGCCCGGTCATCCCGGATCCAGTACCGCCGCCGGTACAGCTCCCCGCCGGGCCACTCCCGCCCGCTCTCCCCCAGCCGCTCCCGCCAGGCCCGCTCGGCCTGCGGTGTCAGCCCGTCCGGGTCCACCACCTCGCCCAGCTCGCCCTCCACCAGGGACGCCAAGTCCCACAGGGCGAACCGCCGTTCCTCCCCCTCCACCGCCGCCCGCAACCGCTCCCCCGCCGCCAACCGCCCCTGCGCCCGCTCCACCGCGGCATCCCACGACCTCACACGCGCCACGATAGCGGGCCGCCGGGCACGAAACGTAATCCGCCGAACACCGACCGTCAGAGCGCGGTCGCCGGGCCTCGTCCCGGGGGTTTTCGCGCTGCCGGGCTCGGCAACGGGCCGAGCCGGCCGCGGGACCCGGTCCGTCCGTGGCGGTGGGGGATGGGGGGAGCCGTCCGGGGCGGCGCCGGGTGGTGGGGGAAACCCGACCATGGGACTCCACCTGACCCTGATGACCCCGCTGACCTGCACCGATGCAATGGAGGGGGTCCTCCTCGTCCTGCTCACGTCCGCTTCCGCTTCGCCGTCCCCCGCCGATTCCCCTGCTGATCGCCGTTCTGATTCCGCTTCTGATTTCGCTTCCGCTTCCGTCATGAGAGGCCTGCCATGGGCAGCACGCTCGTCGTCACCAACGACTTCCCGCCCCGCCAGGGCGGCATCGAGACCTTCGTCCAGGCGATGGCCGACCGCCTTCCCGGCGGAGTGGTCGTCTACACCTCCGCCGAACCGGGCGCCGAGCGCCACGACGCCGCACTCCCCTACCCGGTGCTCCGCGACCCCGCCCGTACCCTGCTGCCCACGCCCCGGGCGACCCGCCGCGCCGCCGAGACAGCCCGAGCGCACGGCTGCGACCGGGTCTGGTTCGGCGCCGCCGCCCCGCTCGCCGCCATGACGCCCGGTCTGCTGCGCCGGGCGCCCGGCCTGCTGCGCACCGTCGCCACCACCCACGGCCACGAGATCTGGTGGGCCCGCACCCCGGGCGCCCGCCGGGTGCTGCGCAGGATCGGGCGCAGCGTGGACACGGTCACCTTCCTCGGCGAGTACACCCGGGCCCGGATCGCCCCCGCGCTCGGGCCGGGCGCCAGGCTGAGCCGACTGGTGCCGGGCGTGGACCCGGCCGTGTTCCGGCCGAGCACCGGCGTTCCGACGGCGCACCCGGTGATCCTCTGCGTCGCCCGGATGGTCCCGCGCAAGGGCCAGGACGTGCTGATCCGCGCGCTGCCCGCGATCCGCCGGGCCGTCCCGGGCACCACCCTCGTGCTGGTCGGCCAGGGACCGGACGAGTCCCGGTTGCGGGCGATGGCCCACCGCCTCACCGAGCCGGGCAGCGTCGAGTTCACCGGCGGCCTCGACCATGCCGCCACCGCCGCCCACTACGCCGCGGCCGACGTGTTCGCCATGCCGTGCCGCACCCGCCGGATGGGCCTGGAGGCCGAGGGCCTCGGGATCGTCTACCTGGAGGCGGCGGCGGCCGGCCTGCCCGTGGTGGCCGGCCGCTCCGGCGGCGCCCCCGACACCGTCCTCGACGGCGTCACCGGCACGGTCGTCGACGGCCGGAACCCGGCAGCGGTCGCCGCCGCCCTCACCCGCCTCCTGCTCGCCCCGCGGGCCGAGCGCGAACGGATCGGCTCGGCCGGGCGGCGCTGGGCGGCGGAGCACTGGTCCTGGGACGCCTCGGCCCGACACCTGGCGCGGCTGCTGGACCCGGAGGTGCCCCTGCCGGACCGGATCGCGGACACCGACTCGCCCATGGCCGAAGCCCGGTGAGCCACCTCGGGCCGCCACCAGGGTCGGCCGACCGGCCGGCCCGTGTCCGCGGTGGTCGTTCACGCGGCCGGTCTGCCCGCGGACGCCCCGGACGGTCACCCGGATCGTGCCCGGGGGTGCGCCGGCACCGCGAGCACCCACCGGCCGCCGTCCTACTCGCCCCGCAGGTGTGCCAGCACCGCCAGCACCCGCCGGTTGCCCTCCGTCGGATCCAGGTCGAGCTTCATGAAGATGTTGCCGCAGTGCTTCACCACCGAGGCCTCGGTGATGCACAACCGCCCGGCGATCGCCTGGTTGTTGAGCCCCTCGGCCATCAGCGCGAGCACCTCGCGTTCGCGCGGGGTGAGGCGGGCCAGCGGGCGGTCGGCGGACTGGGCGCGCAGCAGGACGCGGACGACGTCCGGGTCGATGACGGTCTCCCCGGCGGCGACCCGGCGCAGCGCGTCGAGGAAGTCGGCGACCTCGCCGACCCGGTCCTTCAACAGGTAGCCCAGGCCCGCCGGTTGGGCACCGGCGGCGGCGAGCAAGCGGGTGGCGTACGGGGTGGCCACGTACTGGGAGAGGACCAGGACGGGCAGGCCGGGGTGGCGCTCGCGCAGGGCGAGGGCGGCGCGCAGGCCCTCGTCGGTGTGGTCGGGGGGCATCCGGACGTCGGTGACCACGATGTCGGGACGGTCGGCGTCGACGGCCGCGGCGAGGGCCTCGGCGTCGCCGACCGCGGCGGTCACCGAGTGCCCGCCGAGGCCGAGGAGTTCGACCAGTCCGGCGCGCAGCAGTACCGCGTCCTCGGCGATCACGATCCGGAGCACGGGACCTCCAGCCGCAGCGTCGTCGGACCGCCCGTCGGACTCGTCACCATCAACCGTCCCTTCAGTAGGGCCGCCCGGTCGGCGAGCCCCGCCAGTCCGGCCCCGGCGGCCGGGTCCGCCCCGCCCCGGCCGTCGTCGGTCACCTGGACCACCAGTCGGCCGTCCACCATCCGCCCGTGCACGGTGATCGCCCCGGCGCCACTGTGCTTGGCGGCGTTGGTGAGCGCCTCGGTGACGGTGAAGTACGCCGTGGTCTCGACCAACGCGGGCAGCCGGTACGGGAGTTCGATGTCGGTGGCGACCGGGGCGGGGTGGCGCAGCGCGACCTCGGCGACGGCGGCGGCCAGGCCGTGGTCGGTGAGCACCTGGGGGTGGATGCCGCGCACCAGGGTACGCAGCTGCTCCAGCGCCTGCCGGGCCTCGCCCCGGGCCCGGGTCACCAGTTCCACCGCCCGGGGTTCCCGCCCGCGCAGCTCGTACTCGGCCAGCCCCAAGGTCATGCTGAGCGCCACCAGTTGCTGCTGGGCGCCGTCGTGCAGGTCGCGCTCGATCCGGCGCCGCTCGGCCTCGAAGGCGTCGGCCAACCGGGCTCGGGAGCGGGTGAGTTCGAGCACCTGTCGGCCCGTGTCGTCCTCCCGGGGCCCGAGCAGGAAGCGGGCGAGCGCGACCTCGGCCGAGGTCAGCAGCGCCCCCGCGTAGGCGCAGAGCACCAGCCCGGCCAGTCCGGCGGCGCTGAACGGAAGGGCGGCGAGCGGTCCGGGGACGGCGTGCCCGGGGATGAGCATCACGGTCTCCGGGGCGAGCGCCCAGACCACCACCGGGGAGATGACGAAAGCGCCGCAGAGCGCCAGGGCGGCGGTGAAGCCGAGCGAGGCGGCGGCCAGGACGGTCGAGGCGAGCAGCGCGTGGCCGAGTTCGCGCCAGGTGGCGCGCTCGCGCAGCCGGGTGCGGATCCGGGCGCGGCGCCCGGCCCCAGGCAGCCGGCGGTGCGGGTCGGGCACCGGGACGGGTTCGACCAGCCCCAGCCGCCACCGCGCCAGGGACCCGGCCGGGATGCCCGCCAGTGCCAGGGCGAGCAGCAGCGGCAGCCCGAGCCCGACCACCGAAAGGGCGGCGCCGAGCACCAGCAGCACCGCGAGGACGACCAGCAGCGGCGGCCCGAGCAACGCGCCGCAGAGCAGGTGCGCCCAGCAGCGCGGCACCCAGCGGGTGAACGGGAAGCGCAACGGTCGGGCCCGCAGCGCGGCCCGGACGGCCACCGGTTGCGGGTCCTCGTTCACCGGACCACTCTAACCAACCGCCTGACGGTCCTTCGGGGGCGGAGGAACGGCGACGGGCGCCCTGCGCGGCCGGGTCAGGGCGACCGCGGCGATCACCAGGGCGCCGCCGGCCAGGGCGTTCCAGCCGACCGGCTCGGCCAGGAAGACGGCGCCGAGGGCGGTGGACCACAGCGGCATGACGTAGGTGACGGCGGAGGCGACGGTGGTGCCCGCCGCGCGGACCAGACCCAGGTTGAGCAGGTACGCCAGGCCCGTACCGAGCGCGCCGAGCACCAGCAGGGCGGCGGCCGCCGAGCCGCCCGGCCAGTGCGGGGCGCCCGCGACGAGCGGGGCGACCAGCGCCAACTCGACCGCGGCGCAGCCGATCTGGAGCGCGGACAGGGCGGTCACCGACTCCGGGCGGCCGGACAGGAAGCGGCGCAGGTAGGCGAAGCCCGCGCCGTAGCAGCAGGCGGCCGACAGGCAGGCGAGGGCGCCGACCGTCGCGCCGGAGCCGAGGCCGTGCCACACCCCGAGCACGGTGAGCACGCCGACGAAGCCGAGCGCGAGGCCGGAGAGCCGGCGGGCGCCCGGGCGGCGCTCCTCGGGGACGGTGAGCACCGCGAACAGCATGGTGAACAGCGGGGTGGTCGCGTTCATCACCCCGGCCAGCACCGAGCTGACCCTGGTCTCGCCGAAGGAGAACAGGGTGAACGGCACGGTGTTGAGCAGCACCGCGACCACAGCCGAGTGCCCCCACAGCGCCCGGTCGCGCGGGGCCCGCTCGCCGCGCAGCAGCAGGACCGCCCACAGCGTGAGGGCGCCGAGCAGGCTGCGCCACAGCGCCACCCACGCCGGCGGCACCCCCGCGTCGACCGCCACCTTGATCAGGGCGAAGCTCGCGCCCCAGATCGCCGACAGTGCCACGAAGCCCGGCAACCAGCGCCGCACCCCGACCACCTCCCCGTCCGTCCTCCCGTTTGTGTTCTGGACAGAGGGTGGCCCGACGGCGGACCATGAGTCCAACAAGTGGCGATTCCGGAACGATGAGGAAGTCTCATGGCCTCGGAGGTCAACCTGGCCCAGCTCAGGGCACTGGTCGCGGTCGCCGACACCGGCGGCTTCGGCGCGGCCGCCGACGAGCTGGGCATCAGCCAGTCCGCCGTCTCGCACGCGGTCGCCGCACTGGAGCGCTCCCTCGGCTCCCCCGTGCTGCGGCGCGGCAGCCCGTGCCTGCCCACCCCGCTCGGCGAGCAGATCCTGCCGCACGCCCGGACCGCCGTCGCCTCCGCCGCCGCGGTACGCACCATCGCCACCCGGCACTGCGGCGGCCCGACCGGCACCGTGCGGCTGGCCGCGCCGACCACCGTCTGCCAGGCGCTGCTGCCCGGGCTGCTGCGGGACTGGAAGGCCGCGTACCCGCAGGTCACCGTACGGCTCTTCGAGGGCGAGGATGCCGAGCTGCCCACCTGGCTGGAGGCCGGCACGGTGGACGCCGCCGTGCTGGTGGACGCCGGCCCGCTGCCGCCCGGGGCGGTCGTGCTCGGCGCCGACTCGATGCACGCGCTGCTGCGCCGGGACCACCCGCTCGCCGGGCAGGAGACCATCCACGTGGCCGAACTGGAGGACGACGACTTCCTGCTCTCCGAGGGCGGCTGCGAGCGCCACATCCGCGAGGCCTACCGACGGGCCGGCACCCGCTTCACGCCCCGGCACCGGATCCGCGACCTCAACACGCTGATCGGCATGGTGCACGCGGGCGTCGGGGTCTCGGTGATGCCGGCGCTGGCGCTGACCATGCTGCCGGCGGACTGCGTGCTGGTGCCGATCCGGCCCGCCGTGCACCGGACGCTGACGCTCACCGGGCCGACCGGCCGGCCCTGGTCCCCGGCGGTCGGCGGGCTGCTCGCGGGGGTGGGTGCGGGAGTGGGCGTGGGTACGGGCGCGGGCGTGGCGGCCTCGGCCTCGGCCTGAGGGGAGGGTGCCCCCGCAGACCGCCGCCCGCTGACGGGTCGCCCGGCGAGGACAGCCGTGGGCGCGGACGGCGCTCGCCGGACCGCGTCACCCCCCGCCGCCCCGGCCGTTACCATCGCCCCTATGCCACCGCAGGACCGTCCCGACCACGCCGAGCCGGTGCCGCCGCACCCTCGACGGCGGATACCGAGGTGTGCTACCGGACCATCGGCCCAGCCAGCCAGCCAGCCAGCCAGCCAGCCAGCCAGCCAGCCAGCCAGCCAGCCAGCCAGCGACCGCCGGCCCTCGGGCGCCGGCCCTCGGGCGCCCCTGCCGAGGTGCTGTTCGCCGTACGCTCCGCCGCCGCGCTGCACCGGCTGCTCGACCTGCTGCCCGTCTTCGAGGGTGACGACCGCATCCGCTGCCGCTTCACCCTGGTGCCCGGCTCGGAGTTCGCCACCGACGCGCTCGCCGCTGTGGACACCGCCGGAGCGCGCTGCATCCCGTGGGCGGAGGCCCTCGCGACCCCGCACGACCTGATCCTCACCGCCAGCCCCAAGGGCGCTCTCGACGGTCTGCGCGGCCAACAGGTGTTGCTCCCGCACGGCGCGGGCTTCAACAAGGCGCTGCCGCAGGAGGGTTCACCCGAGCTTCCGTCCGGTCTCGACCCGGCGTTCCTGCTCCGCGACGGCCGCCCCACCGCCGCCCTGCACGCCCTCGCCCATCCCGACCAGGTCGAGCGACTGGCCGCCCGGCAGCACGCCATCGTCGCCGGGGACCCGACGCTCGACCGCATCCTGGAGTCCCTGGACCGGCGCGAGGCCGTCCGCGCCGCCCTCGGCACCGGCGGGCGGCGGCTGGTGGTGCTCTCCTCCACCTGGGGTCCGCAGTCACTGCTCGCCCGCCGCCCCGACCTGCCCGCCGAACTCGCCGCCCGCCTGCCGCACGACGGGTACCAGCTGGCGTTGATCGTCCACCCCAACGAGTACAGCCGCACCGGCTCCTTCGACCTCGCCCGACGCCTACGGCCCGCCCTGGACGCGGGCCTGGTGCTCGCGGCCCCGTACGAGGAGTGGGCGGCGCTGTTGGTCGCCGGGGACGCCCTGGTCACCGACCACGGCTCGGTGGCGCTCTACGCGGCAGCCCTGGACCTGCCGATCGTGGCGGCCTGCGACGGCGCGGGCGAGCTGGTCCCCGGCAGCCCGATGGCCCAACTGCTCGCCGCCGTAACCCGCCTGGACCTCGACGCACCGGTTCCGCCGGAACGCCCGGGCCGCACCCGGCAGTTCGCCGAGCGGGCCTTCGCGCTGACCGGGCGGTCCCTGGAGACGCTGCGGCCGGAGCTGTACAAGCTGCTCGGACTCGCCCCGCCGCCGCACCCCGCGCAGCCGCGCCCGCTGCCCGTACCCGGACGCGCCCCGCAGAGCCCGGCCGCGTTCGCCGTCCGGGCGTCGGTCGAGGACGGGCTGATCACGGTCGACCGGCTCCCGCCCTGGACCGACCCGCCCTTCCACCACCGCGCCGCCGAGTACGGCCGGGCCGGCACCCGCCAGCTCCAGAGCGCCGCCCTGATCTACCGTCGCGCCGACACCCCGTCGGCATCGTCCGGTTGGCACCATGAGCACCGGACGGCGGCCGACTGGACGGTCGAGGCCTTCGACGAGTACCCGAACTGCCGCACGGCCGCCGTGGTCCTCTCCCCCACCACCTGCCTGCTGCACCGCGACGGCGGAACCCCCGTCAGCGTCCGCGTCCTCCCGGCCCGCACGGGCACCCGCACCGTCCGCGCCGACCCGGCCGCCGCCCTGTCGGCCGTCCACACCTGGCTCGCCGCCCACGCCGACGGCCGGTACCCGCTGCCCACCACCCTGACCGCCCGGCTCGGTGCGACGATCCACCGCATCCGCCTGGAACCCGCCACCGAGGCCGAGTCGGACCACCCGGTCTGAGCCGACCAGGGAACAGCTCACATCCCACAGCTAACAGATGACAGATGACAGATGACAGATTTCGAAATCTGTCATCTGTCAGCTATCCCCGCAACCGAGCCGCGTCCGCCCGGTACCCGGCCGCCTTCCCGCCCTCGCCCAGCTCCTCGTGGAAGTCCGCCAGGGCGTCGAGGACCCGCAGCTCGTCCGCGCTCGCCTGCCGGGCGCGGGCGCCCTCCAGCGCGCCGACGTACAGCGGCTCGGCCTCCGCCGACCGACCGGCCGCCCGCAGCGCGGTGGCGAGTTCGAAGGCGGTGCGGGAGGTCATCCGCTCACGTCCGAGGTCGGTGGCCACCCGGTGGGCCTCGGTGAGCAGGGTGACCGCGCGGACGACGTCCCCGAGGGCGAGGGCCGCCCGCCCGAGCAGATAGGTCTGCAGCATCGCGCCGTAGGTGTTGCCGATGGCGAGGTGCTCGGCGCGGGCGGCCTCGAAGTCGGGAACGGCGGCGGCCCAGTCGCCCCGCACGGAGGCGAGCTTGCCGCGGAACTCCACGGCGGAGGCCCGCAGTTTGCGCTCCGCCTCGGAGGAACCGAGCAGCTCGGCACGCCGGACGGCGATCCGCAGGTGCTCGGCCGCCTCCTGGTAGCGGCCCTGTTCCCAGAGCGGGCGGGCGAGTTGGCAGTGCATGCGAACGACGGCGAGCGGGTCGTCGGCCCGGTCCGCACTGGCCGCGCCGAGGCCGAAGGCGTCGATGACGTCCGCGTAGTGCTGGTGGTCGAGGAAGTGCGTCCAGAGCGGTTCGCACAGGGCGACGGCCTCGGCGTCCAGCCCGTCCTCGTACGCGAGGCGCACGCAGCCGTACAGGGCGAGGTGCTCGCGCTCCAACCAGTGCATGGCCTGGTACTTGGACGCGAACACCACGTCAGCGGCCTCGTCGGGCCCGACATCGGTCGGCCGGGCGACCACCAGCCGCGGCCCGGCCGCGACCAGGTCCGCCCGCACGGCCTGCCGCCGGTACCAGCGGACCAGCCGGTGCCGGGCGGCGGGAACGTCGTCCCCCGGACCGCACTCCGCCGAACCGCCCTCCCCCGGACCGTCCGCGGCCCGCCGCCGCGCGTGTCCGCGGATCAGGTCGTGCAGCGCCAATCCGTCCGGCCTCGACAGCAGCAACCCCGCCTCGTCGAGCTCCTCCAAAGCGATCTCGGCCGGCTCCACGCCACCGCCCAGCAGTGCCGCGGCCGCCCCGACCGTGACCACCGGCCCCGGGTGGTGCGGCAGCAGCCGGTACAGTCGGGCCGCGCCGGGGCTCAGGCCGGCGTACGCGGCGTCCCAGACGGCCTCCACCACGGGCACTCCCTCCCGGTGCAGCTCGACGGTCAACTGCTCGATCAGTCGCCGCAGTTCGCGGTTGCGGTGCTTGCGCACCCAGCGCCCCGCGACCTGCAGGGCGGCGGGCAGCCCGGCGCAGCGACGGGCGAGCTCGGCGACGGCCTCCGGGTCGGCGGCGAACCGGGGGTCGGCGACGGTGGCGAGCAGCAGCCCGACGGCGTCCTCGCCGCTGAGCGGGCCGAGCGGCAGCTCGACGGCGCGGGTTCCGTCGAGGTCGTGGAGGCGGCCGTGGCTGGTGACGATGACGATGCCGCCGGCCGAGGAGGGCAGCAGCGGGAGCACTTCGGCGCCACTGCGGGCGTTGTCGAGGACGAGGACCAGGCGCTTGTCCTGGCTTGCGGACCAGTAGCGTCGGCGCCGGTCGGCGTAGCCGGGCGGAAGGGCGGCGGGGTCGAGGACGCGGGTCAGTTCGCCGAGGGCGTCGGCGAGTTCGACGGCTCCGTCGCGGCGCAGGTCGTCCAGGTCGAGGTGGAGGACGCCGTCGGGGCAGCGGCCGTGATCGCGCAGGGCGCGGGCCAGCTGGAAGCCGAGGGCGGTCTTGCCGATGCCGGCCATGCCGCTGAGGGAGATCACCAGCGGGCCTCCGGCGGCCGGCACGTCGGAGGTGACGGCGAGGACGTGCTCGCGCTCACCACGGCGGTCGGCGAAGTGCGGCAGGCCGGGCGGCAGGTGGCAGGGGACGGCCGGCGGCGCGGGCTGGGTCAGGTGCAGCTGCCCGATGGTGTGCGCCTGGACGATGGCGCCGGCGTGCACCCGCCCGTCCACGCTGTTCGTGTTCTCCTTGGCCACCCGTCAACTCTAGGGCCTGAGGCCGGTCCGGCCGCGGCGATCGGCTTGACCGTTTTGGGGTTGACCGCCCTTCGCCAACAGGTCTATACCAGTGGGGACCATCGGCAACCACCCGCCGCCGACGGTCCGTTCGGCCGTCACGCCGCCCCCACACCTGGCGCGACCAGGCCCGCACTCCCCCACCGCCGTTCACTGGAAAGGCCTCCGATGGAACGCGCTCTTCCCCCACAGCTTCCCTCGCGACTTCCCTCGCACGTTCCCCCGCAGCAGCGCACCGCACCGGCATCGCGCAGGTCCCGGACCGCGCTCGCCGTGGCCGGGGTGCTCGGGCTGGTCGCCGGGGGTGTCGCCGCGCTGGCCGGCACCGGCCCGGCCTCGGCCTCCACCGCCGACAGCAGCACCGGCCTGGGCAGCAACTGGTACGCCTCGGCGCCGTACCTGATGCCCGAGGACAACAGCCCGCCGGACGCCGCCGCCGTGATGGACGCGACCGGGCAGAAGGCTTTCCAGCTGGCCTTCATCCTCGCCCAGGGCAGCATCTGTTCGCCCGCCTGGGGCGGCACTTCCCCGGTCGACGGCGACACCACCATGCCGGCGGTCATCCAGACCATCCGCGGCAAGGGCGGGGACGTCTCGGTGTCGGTCGGCGGGTACGGCGGCACCAAGCTGGGCCAGGTCTGCGGCACCCCCGAGGCGACCGCCGCCGGGTACCAGCAGGTGGTCACCAAGTACAACCTCAAGGCGATCGACTTCGACCTGGAGGAGCCGGAGTACGAGAACACGGCCGCGATCCACAACGAGATCGGCGCGGCCCGCATCCTCCAGCAGAACAACCCGGGGCTGTACATCTCGATCACCACCGCCGGGACCAACGCGGGCACCGGCTGGTTCGGCACCCAGATGCTGGGCGAGGCCAAGTCCCAGGGCTTCACGCCGAACAACTACTCGATCATGCCGTTCGACGGCGGCTTCAACGGCGCCGCCGCGCAGACCGACGCGCTGGTGAAGTTCAACCAGATCCTGCAGACCACCTTCGGCTGGAACGAGGCCACCGCGTACGCCCACGAGGGCGTGTCGATGATGAACGGCCGCACCGACGCCGCCGAGTACTTCCACCAGGCGGACTTCCAGACCGTGCTGGACTTCGCCACCGCGCACGGCCTGGCCCGGTACACCTTCTGGTCGGTGAACCGGGACCGCCAGTGCACCGGCCCGGTGGACCCGGGGCTGTCCGGCTCCTGCTCCAGCGTGGCGCAGAGCGACTGGGACTTCACCAAGTACACGGTGAAGTTCGCCGGGGCGACCCCGCCCACCACCCCGCCGACCACGCCCCCGTCCACGCCCCCGACCAGTCCGGGCACCTGCACGGCCCCGGCGTGGAGTGCGAGCACCACCTACACGGCGGGCGCCAAGGTCTCGTACAACGGGCGCGACTACCACGCCAAGTGGTGGACGCTGAACGAGGTGCCCAGCGCCAGCGGTCAGTGGGGCGTCTGGGCCGACGACGGCCCCTGCTGACGAGGACACCCGAGCAGAGGAGCGGCGGGCGCGCACAACGCCCGCCGCTCCCCCGTCAGTTGACGGCGAACCGCTCCCGCAGCTCGCCCAGGATCTGCGCCGCCTCCCGCAGTCCGGCGGCCTTGCAGCGGGCGATCCCGGCGGTCAGCCGGGCCACCGCCGCCTGGGGACGGCCGAGGTCGCCGCCCTCGATCAGCGCGGCCAGCCGGACGGACTCCGCGCGGGGCGACTCCGCCCGCTCGCCGCCCTGCTCGTAGACCGCGATCGCCCGCTCGACCTCGGCGAGCGCCTCCTCGTGCCGGTCGGCGACGGCCAGGCAGCGCCCCCGCTCGTAGTGCGAACCGCCGCGCAGGTACCAGCCGCTGTACTCCTCGCCGGTGCGCTCGGCGGCCTCGCCGATCGCGTCCGCCTCGGCGAGCAGGGCGAGCGCCGCGTCCAGCCCCTCGGCACCCTTGTCGCGCATCGTGAGCCGGGCCAACTCCCGCAGGGTCGCCGCCAGTTGGTCGACCTGCGGGGCCTTGCCGTGGGCCTCGCGGGCGCGCCCGAGGGCCGCCTCGGCGGCGTCCCAGCGGTCCGCCTGGGCGAGGGCGAGGGTGGCCTCGCAGGCGACCATGGTGTGGGTCTGCTGGTCCTCCCAGTCGGCGACCAGGTCGGCCAGGCGCAGGTACTCCTCGGCGGCGTCCCGGTACTCGTCCAGTTCGACCAGGCCCCGGGCGAGGTCGAGGCGGGCCTGGGCGAGCATCCGCTCGTCCAGCCCGGCGCCGGCGGCGTCCAGCACCGACTCCAGGACGGCCACCGCGTCGGCCGAACGGCCGGTGCCGCGCAGCACGTCGGCCAGCTGGAGCCGCACCTGGGCGGCCTCCTCGACGGCCGTCTCGCCCTGGCGGTCGTAGCGCGCGGCGGCCTCCGAGAGCGCCCGGACGGCGCCGCCGAGGTCCTCCACCCGCATGCTCGCGTGGCCGAGCATCATGTACGTCGGCGCGTACGGGTAGGAGTCGTCGCCCCAGCGCACCGCCTCGGCCAGCGCCCGGTGGAACACCTCGGCGGCCTGGGCGGGTTCGCCGTCCTGCAGCAGCACCTGACCGAGCAGGCCGAGCACCCGCGGGGTGTGCCAGGGCAGTTCGGCGGCGTCCAGCTGCGCCAGCACCTCGCGCAGTTCGGCGGCCGCCTCGGTCAGGCGGCCCTGCCGGGCGGCGGCGTCGGCGGTGTACTGCCGGGAGGTCGCGGCCCGCCGGGCGGAGCCGAGGGCGAGGGCGGTCTGCCGGTAGGCGCCGACGGCGGCCTCGAAGCGCGCGGCGGTCTGCGCGGAGGGCTCGGGCAGCGCCTCGACCAGGTCGTGGTGGGCGGCGTAGGCACGCGACTGCAGGATGATCAGGTAGTCGTCGTCGGTCAGCGTGCCCGCCGCGCGCTGCTCCTCGGCCCGGGCCAGCGCGGCGTCCAGCGCCGTCCAGTCCGCCACCGCGCCCTCGACGTCGTCGAGTTCGACGATCAGCGTACGGGTGCGGACCATCAGCGCCGGGCCGGGCAGCCCGGCCCGCTCGTACAGCTCGGCCGCGGCCAGCAGGCCCGCCGCGCCCTCGGCGTGGTCGTCGCGCTGCAGCGCCTCGTGGGCGTGCTGCTCGGCGAGTTCGGCGGCCAGCCGCTCGGGTCCGCCGAGTTCGTCACCCCCGGGGTGGACGAAGCCGTCGGCGCCGGCGCGCTCGGCGATCCGCTTCCAGAGCCGGTCGGCGTCGGGGTGGCCGACCACCTCCAGCTCGCGGGCCCGCAGCACCAGGGCGGCGAAGTCCTCCGGCTCCGCCTCGACGGTCCGGCGCGGCGCCGGGGCGGCCTGGGCCGTGGACAGCTCGGGGGCCGCCGCCGCGCGCACCCCGAGCGCCAGCGGCTCGGCCAGCAGCGGTTCGACGGCCAGCCGGGCGCGCCGTGCGGCGCTCACCGCGTCGGTGCCGTTGCGGGCGTCGAAGCGGGCGGCCAGCGCGTCGGCCTCGCCGCGCAGGTGGGCGAGCAGGGTGTCGACCGTCCAGGAGGTGCCGGCCGGGCCGCTGACCGCGAGTTCGCCGTGGCCGGCCGCGGCCAGCCCGGCGACCAGCACCTCGACGCCGGTGAGGAACTCCAGCCGGGCGGCGGGCTCGCCGGCCACCGCGAACAGGTCGCGGTTCTCGGCGAGCAGCTCCAGACCGCGCGGCTCGTTGCCGGACAGCGCGCAGAACTCGATGTGCAGGCCGACGGCGTGCAGCATCGAGGCCTTGCCGCGGGCGAAGCGGTAGCCGGTCAGGTGCGCGGAGCGTGCCTCGTCCAGCCGGCCCCGGCGCAGCAGCGGCAGCAGGGCGGTCGCCTGGCTGAGGTAGGGCTCCTGCTCGCAGGTGCTGCGACCGTCCAGCACCGGGGCGAGAATCTCCAGCCCACGGGCGTCGTCCCCGGCCTCGATGAAGTGCCGGGCGCGGGCGCGGGTCTCGCAGGCGTGGCAGTCGCTCAGCTCGGTGCGCGGGCGGGCCGTCCACAGCTCGTAGGCGTCCTGGACGGCGACACCGGTCTGCGCGGCCAGGTGGTAGCGCTGGGCGTAGTACGGCTGGAGGTCGTAGCCGGCCGCGCGGTAGCGGTCGCGCAGTTCGGTGTGCCAGCGCCGGATCGCGGCCAGCGGGACGTCCGGGGTGTCCATGAGCGCGGCGGCGACCCACTTGAAGCGCCAGAACACCTGGTGCCGGGCCCACTCCCCGAAGCCGTCCGGGTCCTGGTCCCACAGCTTGAGCAGCCGGGCGAAGACCACCGGACTCTTGCTGCGCTCGCCGTCGTACTCGTAGGCCTCCATGAGTTCGAGCAGGGCCATCGAACGGACCCCGGTGTCCTCGAACTGCTCGGCGGCGTCGACGAGTTCCTCGGCGGTGACGGTGCGGGTGCGGCCGTAGGGGCGGGCGTCGTTCTCGCGCAGCGCGGCCATCACCGCGTCGGGGGTGTCCAGCATCACGCCTCCTTCTCGTCGGTGCCGGCGGCGGCCGCCTCGTGGCCGAGCATGGCGTGGTCGAGCAGGCTGATGAACGAGCGGTTCAGCAGCGCGGACTCGCTGGCCTTGAGCGGGCGGCGGGTCATCAGCACGGCCTGCCCGTACAGCGCCTCGACGGCGGTGACGGCCAACTCTCGGTTGGTGACGGTGGCGGCGCGGCGCACCAGCGGGTTGAGGTGGTTCAGCACCAGCTGGGCGCGGGGCACCTCGGCGCGCAGCGAGCCCAGGATGTCCGCCCACAACCCATCGGCCTCGTCGGCGAGTTGGGCGCGGGTGCGCTCGTGCCGGGCCTCCCGGTTGTCGAGCAGCAGGGCGGGCGCGTTGGTCGGGTGGAAGCTGCGCAGGGCGACGTCGCAGTCGAACCGGCCGACCACCTCGCGGGCGATCGCCAGGAAGACACCCGCGGCCAGTTCGGCGGCCGGGTCGACGGTGTCCAGGTGCGCGGTGACGGTGCCCGGGTCGAGGTCGGCGACCGAGACGCCGGGGCGGATCTCGGGCAGCCGGTGCACCAGGTCACGGTCGTAGGTGTAGCCGCCGTTGACCACGCCGAGACCGGCCGCGCCGGCGATCGGGGCGACCTGGCGGAACTCCTCGACCGTACGGGTCACCAGCACCACCGGGTGGCTGCGGGCGAACTCGTCCAGGGTGACGTTGCCGTCGGTGGTCTCGAACGGCAGCCAGGGCAGCATCATCCGCAGCAACTCGTCGTCGTAGCGCGCGAGTTCCTTGACCGCCAGGTGGTGCACGGAGAGGAAGCGGTGCAGCAGCGCCGGGTCGCTGGCGGACAGGCCGGTGAGCCAGTCGCGGATCCGGGCGCCGAGCGCCTCGCGGACGGCGGCCAGCGTCTCGTCGGCGTACAGGCCCTCGCGCGAGGCGGTGGGGCGCAGCCCGTCGGTGTCCACCACGCAGCGGACGAAGAAGGCCCACTCCGGCAGCAGTTCGTCGGCCTGGTCGGAGAGCAGCATGCCCTTGAGGTGCACCCGGTGGCCGTTGCGGCGCGAGGGCGGGGCGGCGTCGGGCAGCACGTACGCGACGCCGCGCAGGCCGACCAGCGGGAGGTCCAGCTCGATGGTGTCGAGCGGGGTGAAGTCGAAGGTGGCGCGGCAGTACTCGGCGAGCGCGTCGCGCCGGGCCAGCGGGGAGCCGTGCCGCTCGGCCCACGGCGGGGTGCGGTTGACCCGGTGCTCGGTGCCGTTCGCGTCGATGACGGTGACGTCGTGGCGCAGCAGGCTGCCGAAGTCCCGGGCGAGCGAGAGCACCCGGTCGGAGCGGGTCCACTCGGCGGCGTCGGCCCGTGGGGCGAGGGTGACGGTGGTGCCCGGCTCGGGCTTGGCCTCGGCGGGCAGGGTGCGGATGGTGTAGCTGCCGTCGGAGAGGCCGCGCCACTCGATCACCGGCGCGTCCGGGCTACCGGCATGCCGGGTCACCACGGTGATCTCGTCGGCGACCACGAAGCAGGCGAGCAGACCGATGCCGAACTGGCCGATGAAGTCGCCGCGGGCCTTGGCCAGCCCGGCGCCGTCCAGGCGACCGTCGGCGTCGCGCTTGGAGCTGCGGCCGATGGTGGCGAGGAAGGTGTGGACGTCCTTCTCGGTCAGGCCGATACCGGTGTCGGTGACGGACAGTTCGTCGTCGGCGCGGACGGTGATCGCCGCCGGCGCCTCGGGGTCGAGCGCGCGGCGGGCGGAGATCGCGTCCACCGCGTTCTGCAGCAGCTCGCGCAGGTAGACCCGCGGGCTGGAGTAGAGGTGGTGGGAGAGCAGGTCCACCAGGCCGCGCAGGTCCACCTGGAAGGTGTGCGCACTCGTCGGGTTGTCGGATGGGGACACCGGAGGCTCTTTCGATCGCGAGGAGGGTGAAGGGTTCGGGGGACGCGGCGTGGCGTCAGCGGCGCGCGGCTCGGCCTCAGTGCGCGGCGCAGCGGTCGCGGTGGGCGCGGTAGACCTTGACCGGGTCGCCGGACAGGTAGTGCCAGGGCGACTCGGTGACGAAGCCGTCCAGCGCGTCGAACAGCAGCCGCGCGGTCTTGCGCTGGTCGGCGAGCGAGAAGGCCATCGCGAAGGTGTTGAAGCTCGCCTGCCAGCCGCGGACCGGGACGAAGTCCGGGTGCAGGACGGACCGGAACGCGGCCTCCTGCAGCTCGGCCAGCACAGTGGGGCTGGACAGGTACGCGTGGTCCTCGCCGTCCGGGAGGTCCAGCCAGCGCTCCAGGTGGGCGAGCGCGACCAGCTCACCGAGCTGGCTGCCCTCCGGGGCGCCCAGCATCGCGGAACGGGCGAACTCGTGCATCTCGTCGTGCGAGCCGCCCCACTTGGCGCTCAGCTGTTGGAGGCGCTGGCGGTGCGAGCCGGGGTGCCCGGGCAAGCGACGGACGGCGGCCTCGAAGCGGCAGGTGGCGACCTCCGGGCCGAGCGAGGCACCACGGGCGCTGATCTGCAGGAAGTACCAGGGGGCGAGCCAGGACGGCTCCCGCTCGGCGGCCTCCAGCAGCTGCTCCTCGGCGAGGTCCAGCCGCTCGTGGAACAGCTTCCACTGCTCCTCGGTGACGTGCTTGGCCCGGGCGCCGGTCCGCGCCTCCCAGGCCCAGGTGACGTGCCGGGCGCCGGACAGCAGCAGCGGCAGTGCGTCGTCCGGCGCGTCGGCTATCGCGCGGGCCGTCCACTGCTCGACCCCGGTCACGTCGGCGATCGCGCCGGCCAGCCAGGTCAGGTCGGCCGCGCCCGTCTCCGCCCCGGCCGCGGCGGCCAGCGCGGGGCGCAGCGCCGCCCAGTCCCCGGCGGCGGCCTGCCCGAGCACCAGACGGACGGACTCGTCACCGAACGTCGGATCGAGCCGCGGCTCGGCCGCCCGGGCGGCCGCGGGCGCCTCGGCGGCCCGCCTGCCGAACCCGAACCCGCGCCGACCGGCCCGGTCCTGCGCGCCCTCCCCGCCCGAGCGGCGTCGGAACAGCGGCATGTGTGGCCCCCTCGAACTTCATCGGCATCTTTCGCATGGCCGCACAGTGGCCAGCCAGATGAGTACATATCACGGGTCTCCGACACCCGTTTCCCCAGCCCAGGGCCACCGCCGGATTCCTGACGGCACGATGAGGGCCTGCCGATGCCCGGACCGCACGGCCGGTCGGGTCAGGCCACGCCGAGCCCGGCGTCCGGCGCCTTCCCCGACTGCGCCTGCTCGATGCGCTTGACCAGCATCACCGCGAACCGCCGGGCGGCCGCCACGTCCACCGGACCGCCCTCCGTGGTCACGCTCGCCACCACGGTGCCCGAGCGGACCACGATGCTGACGCCGTCACCTGCAGACAGCGGCCCGACGAAGGCCTGGCTCTCACTGCCCAGCACCGGGGTGTCGACCTTGTGGAACGGCCCGACGGGATAGGAGGCGTAGGCCTCCTTCAACCGGTCCTCGGCCGCGTCCCGGCTGGGCAGGGTGTCCACGAGGAAGCGGGTGACCAGATCCCCCGAGGAGAACCGCACCGACCCACTGAGCGGCTTGCCCGTACAGGGGGTGGACGCCGTACAGGTGGTGGCGTGGTCGGCGGTGTCGACCTTGCGCTTCTCCTCGTCCCACCCGGCCATCACCTTGCCGTCCGGCAGCACCTGCCCGACCACCTTGTCGTCCAGCAGCACCCCCTCCAGGTCCGCCCCGGGCGTCGCCGCGACGGGCGGCGGCACCGGCGCCCCACTCCCTGCTCCGGCGGCGCCCCCGACCGTGGCAGCGCCGGCCGCCGACGTCGCGGCCCCCGTTGCAGCCCCCGCCCCGGCCCCGGCCGCCGACGGCGCCGTGGCGGAGGCCGACACCGCACCTGTCGCCGCAGGCCCCACCGAACTCCCCACTCCCGAGGCCGCCTTGGCGCCCTCCGACCCACCGGACGAACACCCGGCCAGCCCGCCCATCAGCGCCCCGACCGCCACCCCGACCGCCACCCCGACGGCCACCCGCCGACCACCCATCCCCATGCCCGCTCCCTTACGGCTGTCCGTGACCCCTCAAGATAGCGACCACCCCCCACCCCACCCACCCCGGGTCCCCCGCACACGAACCGCTTCGCCCGCCCCACCACGCGGGCGCGCAGGGCAAAGCCCGCGCGCCCGCAACAAACCCCACCCCCACACCCGCACCAACCCACCCCCAGCACCCCCCAACCCGCACCACCCCACCCACCCCCACCACCCCCCCCTCCCCTCCCCTCCCCTCCCCTCCCTCTGGCGAGAGGGACGCGCTGCGGGAGGGGGCGGCACAGGGGGTGGCCCGGA
>NZ_JBHVVI010000142.1:0-21066 GCF_042883685.1 Kitasatospora sp. NPDC058190 | reverse complement strand
GCGGGTCCTTGTACTTCAGGCCCAGCGGGGCGGCCTTCGCCTCCTTCGCCTGGTCGGCGGTGATGTGCTTGTTCTCCACCATCTTGTCGATGACGGTGTCCCGGCGCTTCTGGGCGGCCTGCGGGTGCAGCTTCGGGTCGTACTGGGACGGATTCTGCACCAGCCCGGCGAGGGTGGCGGCCTCGGCGATGGTCAGGTCCTTGTTGCTCTTGCTGAAGTAGCGCTGGGACGCGGCCTCCACGCCGTAGGCGCCGTTCCCGTAGAAGGTGATGTTGAGGTAGTTGGTGAGGATCTGATCCTTCGGCAGCTCCTCCTCCAGCCTGATCGCGACCTTGAGCTCCTGGATCTTGCGGCCCAGGGTCTTGCGCTGGGCCTCCTGCACGGCGCCCTTGTCGTCGCCGGCCTTCTCCACGTTGACGTTCTTCACGTACTGCTGGGTCAACGTGGAGGCGCCCTGAGCGGCGGTGCCGCTCTCCGCGTTCTTACTGAGCGCGCGCAGGACGCCCTTGAGGTCGACGGCGCCGTGCTCGTAGAACCGGGCGTCCTCGATGTCGACCTGGGCCTGCCGCATGAACGGCGACATCTGGTCGGCGGTGAGGACGGTGCGGTCGCGCTCGTAGACCTTGGCGATCAGGCCGCCCTTGGCGTCGAAGATCTGCGTCGCCTGGGTCAGCGGCGGGGTCTTGAAGTCGTCGGGGATCTCGTCGAAGCCCTCCGCCGTGCTCTTGGCGGTCAGCCCGATGCCGCCGGCGACGGGCAGGACGAGGCCCGCCAGCAGCACACCGGACAGGACACTCACACCCAGGAAGGTCGCACCGAACCGGGCCAGCCGCAGCGGCCCGTTGCGGGACGGGCGGAGATCCGCGCCATCGGAAGAATTCCGTTCCGGAGGGAGATTCGATTCCATTCCGGAATGCTAGAACGGTTTTTCGCACACGACTGTCACAGCCGTGCAACAACCATGGAAATCAAGACCGACAAGTCAAGACGTATACGAACTGAAGGAATATGAAGGAATTCTGCAGACTGAACAGAATTCGACGCACCCCGCGTGCGCGCCACCCCCCTCCCGCAGCCCTCCCATCACTCTGATGCCGCGAGCGGGGCGAAACGTTGCATGCTTCCGGACAGTCCGGCCCGAGCTCGGGCGGCCCGTCGCCCACCCGCTCCACCGGGGCGCCCAACTCACCCCCAGCCCGGTGGACCGCCCCCGCCCTCCCCGCCCGGCCGATGACGGCACCGGTCCTGCCGGTTATGGGGCTAGATTTCCGTTCTATGGGAGTTCCTTCCCCCGTTTTCGGCAATGCCACGTCAACCACTCCGCAGCACTTCGCCCCGCCGAGCACAAGCTCGACGGGGCGAAGTGGTCAGGGCCCGAATGAACTGACGACACCTGAGAACGCCTCGGCCTGGCCGATCCGCTCCGGGGTGCACCGCCACAGCAGCTCCGGCTCGGCGTTCTTCTTCAACCGCGAACCGCGAGGATCGCATCGACGGATGCGAGGGCGCTTCCCTAGCGCCCGTTGCCCGCCCCGTGGCGGGTGTCCAGGCAGAGTGCCCACACGTCGGTGTAGGTGTCCGGCGAGGGCGAGCCGCCGACGTGGACCGAGGCCGTCCAGGAGGCGGGCTCGGTGGACCCGTCGGCGACCGGGGTGCCGGCGGCGTCGCCGGGGTAGCTGCCGGTGAGGTGGGTGCCACCGGAGCCGGCCTTGCTGAAGTCGGTGGTGGTCACGTTGCCACCACTGGCCGCGGCACCCCCGCTGACCAGGTGCCATTCGTTGGGCCGGCGCTGCTCGTCCGGGGAGTCGCAGCCGACCGTCGCCGTCTGGTGGGTGCCGGCCACCGTCGGACCGCTGAGCTCGCTGAAGCGCACCTTGGTGGTGATGCCCTTGACGTGTTCGTCCTCTCCGCTGCAGATCGCGTAGGCGTAGGTCGTGTTGCCGCCGTCACGCCCGCCGTCGATGCCGCCGACGGCCGTCCAGGAGTCGGGGTTGGCCTCCCCGTCGGCGGCGGCCTTCTTCCCGAAGTCGTGCGCGGCGTCGGCGAAGGTGGGGAAGCTCGCGATGGGCTTGAGGCTGCCGACGCTCGCCGGGGTGGTGCGGGCACCGCCGCCGATCAGGAGGGTGCCGGCCGGGCAGGTGGCGGTGACGAGCTTCGCGGTCTGCGAGACCGTCGGGCCGGCGATCTTGTTCATGACGACCTGGGTGTGCCGGATCCGGTTGCTGGACAGGCACAGCGCGTACGGAGTGGTGGAGAAGTCGGGGCTGTAGTTGCTGCCGCTGCCGCCGAAGGCGAGCCAGTGGGTGACGTCCTGGCCGACGACCCCGGGCGTGCCGGTGAACTCGCTCAGGTCGTCCGCGCCGGGCGCCACGCCCATGACGTGGTTGCCGTTGCCCGCCCGGTCGTCGCCGGTGGTCTGGGTGATGCCGCCGCCGGAGACGAGACCGTCCGCGCAGTCGGCGTGCGAGGAGACGCCGGTGAACGGGGTCCCGGGGCCGATGGTGGCGCCGGGGGAGGTGACGGTGACGCTCGCGGTGTCCGCGTAGGCGAGGTGCGGTACGGCCAGGGCCAGCAGCGCGCCCGGGATCGCGGCCTTCGCCAGCGTGGCCGCCCGCAAGGGCCTCTTCGTGGTCATCGGTTCGTGCCTTTCCTGGGGAGGAACTCCGGGCAGCGGCTCAGACGCCGTCGTTGGCGCACAGCGCCCAGGCGTCGGAGTGGGTGCCGCTCGACGCCATCCCGCCGGTGTGGGTGAAGGCCGTCCAGGAGGCCGCGCTGGTGGTGCCGTTGCTCACCGGGTTGCCGGAGGAGTCGCTGGGGTAGCTGCCGTTGAGGTGGTCGCCCGACGAGCCCGGGCCGGTGAAGTCGGTGGTGGTGACGCCTCCCCCGCTGATCGCGGCGCCGCCGCTGACCAGCGTCCCGTCGCCGCTGCCGCAGCTGACGGTGGTGGTCTGGCCGGTGCTGCCGGTGGTCGGGCCGCTCGCCTCGCTGAAGCGGACCTTCACGGTGACGCCGCTGACGTTGATGCCGCTGCCGCTGCAGATCGCGTACGCGTAGGTCTCGTTGGAGGCGTTGGTGCTGTTGTCCCAGCCGACCGCACTCCAGGAGTCGGGGTTGGACTCGCCGTCGGCGGCCGCCTTCTTCCCGAAGTCGTGCGCGGCGTCGTTGAAGGTGGGGAAGCTCGCGATCGCCTTCAGGTTGCCGGTGTTGCCCGGGGTGACGAGGGCCCCGCCACCGAGCAGGACGCTGCCGGACGGGCAGCTCGCGGTGACCAGGCCGACGGTCGCCGCCGTGGTCGGCGTGTTGGCCTTGTTCATCACCACCTGGGTGTGGTTGATCAGGTTGCTGGTCAGGCACATCGTGTAAGGGGCGGTGGAGAAGGCGGAGTTGAGCTGTCCGCCGCTGCCGCCCTTGGCGATCCAGTAGGTGAGGTCGGTGCCGACGACGCCGGCGGTACCGGTGTACTCGGTGCTCCCGTCCGAGCTGGGCTCGGTGCCCAGCACGTGGTTGCCGTTCGAGCCGGTGCCCGTTCCGGTGGCCTGGTCGATGCCGCCCGCCGAGACCAGGCCACTGCCGCAGTGGGCGCTGGTGGAGATCGACGAGTCGATCGCGGTCGGGCCGAGGGTGGCACCGGGGGTCTGCACCGTGACGGCGGCGGTGTTGGCGTACGCCGTGCCCGGCGCCGCCACGGCGAGCAGGGCACCGATGAGTAGGGCTTTCCCGGCGGTGAAGCGCCGCTTGGTCTCAACGTCCTGCACTGGGTGGGAAGTTGTGCGCTGGTCCATGCCGGTTCCTCCGTGTCGGGTTGCGCGAGGCGGTCCGAATTGAAGCAACGGGCAGAGCGTAGGGACTACTGGTGCGGCGTGCAGGGCGAACCGCGCCGAACTGGTGAATCAACCAGCAGCGCGGCCCCGACTTCGGGCGCCAAGGGCGCGGCTCGGTTACCCGACGCTCGACTTCCTCATCACCCAGATCGGGGATTGAGAGGAGATCAGCGGCCTCTTGCCGGGGACAAGAGGCCGCCGGACCGATTCGCTAGGCGTTGGTGATCAGGTGGTCGAACTCGCCCGCCCGCACGCCCTGGAGGAACACGGCGAACTTGTGGCGCGTGGTACGGACGATGACATCGCCCTCGTCGGACTCTCGGAGCTCGATCAACCCGTCAACGGCCCGAACCTCGACGCAGTTGAGGTTCGCCTCGCTGAAGCTGGACTTCTGCCATGAACTCGTCATGAGAGCCAGGTTAGCCACCAGCCCCATGGCGTACGCTGAGTAGCCATGTCGCGACTCACAGGCACAGCGGATGCCGGGGGCCCGAGCCGAGGTGCGGTGCGTCAGGCAGTGGTCCTCGCCGGCGACGTCTTCGCCCCGCGGATCGTGGAGCTGCTGCCCGACGAGGGCGACCACGAGCAGATCACCCTTCCCCGGTTGATTCGAGCGCGCCAGCTGATGGGCTATCCAGTGGACGGACCCTGGCGGGCCATCAACACGCCGCGCGACCTGGACGACCTCGAACAGGAACTCGCCGGCCACTGAGTCCTGGCTGCCGGTGGGAGGTTGGCGTGGCCGGCGGCCTCTTGCGGGGAGCAAGAGGCCGCCGGAACGATTCGCTAGGCGTCGGCGATCAGGTGGTCGAACTCGCCCACCTTCGCGCCCTGGAGGAACGCGGAGAACTTGTAGGGCGCGGTCCGGACGATGATGTCGCCCTTGTCAGACTCACGGAGCTCGATCAACCCATCGATGGCACGCACCTCGACGCAGTTGTCGCTTGAGGCCGAGTAGCTGGACTTCTGCCACGCGGAGCTAGTCATGGCAGACAGGTTAGCCACCGGCGGCCTCTTGCGGGGAGCAAGAGGCCGCCGGAACGATTCGCTAGGCGTTGGTGGTGATCAGGTGGTCGAACTCGCCAGCCTTGGCACCCTGGAGGAACGCAGCGAACTTGAGGCCATTGGTGCGAATGACGACGTTTCCCTCATCGGACTCGCGAAGCTCGATCAACCCGACAACAGCGCGCACCTCGACGCAGTCGTCGTTCGCCGCAGAGTAGCTTGACTTTTGCCATGTGAAGTTAGACATCCGCATCTTCCATTTCCTTCTTTACATGTCGGATGAACTCCCGACTCTCACCCGCCGAGAGAGCAGAAGCATCCATCTGCGCGAGGATGACTCGGAACCTCGCGACATGAGCTGGCGCATCGATGAGCTGGTTACCAAGCCCGGTGTCGGTCTGAACTGTGCTCAGGTCAGTGATAGGACCCTCGGCATAGGTGAAGTTCCCAAACGGGCTTGGCAGGGAGTCAACATTGAACGGGAGGACTCGGACTGAGACATGTGGTGCCTCGGAGTCCTCGATGAGAGCGGACAGTTGCTCCGAGCGTACTGCCGGACCGCTGAACTGCATGCGGAGGGCGGCCTCGTGGATGAATGCCGTGTACGGGACCTTCCCATCCCTGATTACGCTCTGCCTCCGGAGACGGAACGCCGTCCTGAGATCCACCTCGTGCTGAGGCAGCAACGCATGCGATCGAGAGAAGATAGCTGATGCATAAGTGGCGGTCTGAAGCAGCCCGGGGATGAAGGTAATTGAGTAGGTCGAGAGACTTCGCGCATAGCTCTCAAGCTCCGCAACCTCGCGAAAGTCCTCCGACAGGGTCCCGCGATACTCCTCCCACCAACCGCCCCTCTCCCGTTCCGTGATGATGTCCGCCAACGCGTCGATCAGTGGCTCGTTGACGCACATGCACAGCGCTGCGATCGTGCGCAGGCGTTCGACACTGATGCCGGTCTTGCCGCTCTCCATCTGTGTCACATGCGCCGGATTGATGCCCAGCTCTCGGGCGAGCTGACTGCCACCGAGGCCGGCCTGCTCCCGCATCCTGCGCAGTTCGGCACCCAGCCGACGCTGGCGGAGAGTTGGGTTCGATCGAAGCGCCATGGGATCTCCTCTGCAGGTCGTGGGACCAGTCTGCCTCAGAGCCGCTGCCACGTTAGAGGGAACTTCTCGCGGTCCGCCACAAATCTGTGGCGGACCGCGCTATCGTCGTTCACAGCTCGATCCGACAGATCGTCAGCAACGCCTGCAATCCGGGCAGTAGGCGCCTGCTGCCCGCGCACCGAAGAGCAGCCCTGGCCCGGCCTGGCTCACGGCGACGCATCCGTCGTCCTCCCACACCACCGCCTCACGGAGGTTCTCGTGTGCACCCGTAACACCCCCTCGCTCACCCTCTCCAAGCAGGCCCTGCGGAACGCCCTGACCCGCAGCAACTGCGACCCCGAGACCATCTTCAACGCCGAACTCGCCCTCGCCGAGTTGATCGTCAACGCCTGGCGGTACGGCGACACCACCTCCCCCGTCGTCTTCATCTCCATCCTCGGCTGCACCCTCCACGTCTCCGTCTCCGACGAGTCCGACGCCCTCCCCCACCAGCGCACCCCCGCCGACTTCGCCGAGACCGGCCGAGGCCTCCAGCTCGTGGAGGGCCTCACCCACCGCTGGGGCGTCGACCCCCAGAAGCGCGGCAAGAGCGTCTGGTACGAGCTGGACTTCGCGTCGTGAGTCGCGACCCCATCGCCCCCGACGACCCCCGGATGCACGACTACACCAGACCCCAGATCACTGCCCTCCTGGGCGAGTTGCACCGACGGGGCATCCCGCACGGACTCCTCTGGGGCTCCGCCGCCACCCCCGAAACCACCCTCGACGGCCGCATCCTGGTCGACTTCGGCAACGCGCCCGTGAGCACTCTGCTCAACCTCCTCCACCTGCTCCGCGACCTGGACCGGAACGAGGCGTGGACCCCGTGAAGTTCTTCGTCGGTGCCGTCCTCCTCGCCCTCCTGGCCCTCGCGATCGCCACCGTGGCCCTGGGCGTGATCGCGACCCTGAGGATGCCGCGCCCCGACGACAGCGACGAACCCCGCTGAACACGCGGAGGCCCTCGCCCCAAACAGGGCGAGGGCCTCGCGAGCGTCCGACGGCTCCGGGTTAGCCGCCGGACGGGTTCCGGTTACCCCCTCCGAAGCCACCGCCGCCGCCACCGAAACCACCGGCAGCGCCGCCTTCGACGAGCTGGCTGGCGTTGTAGCCGCCGTTGGAGTCGGGCGTGCCGACGACGGTCACGCTCTGGCCGGGCTGGAGGTCGGCGACCTTGCCGTCCTTGTTGAGCTGGACCTTGGTGGTGTCGGCAGTCGTGACCTTGATGGTGTTGCCGTTGGCGTCGGTCAGGTAGACGGTGTTGCCGTCCACGGCCTTGACGGTGCCCCGCGCGAAGCCGGGCTGTCCGCCCTGCCCCTGGCCGCCCTGGCCCTGCCCACCCTGTCCGCCCTGGCCGCCTCGGTGGCCGGCGCCCGGCCCGCCCTGCCCACCCTGTCCGCCGTAGCCGCCCGCCGCCGGGGCACCCGCAGCCGCGGCCCGAGGAGAGGAGGACTTCCCGCTCGGCGCCTGCCCCTGCTGGTACCAGACCCCACCGGCGAACGCACCCGTGGCGATCACGCCGCCCGCCAGCACCAAGCTCAGCCAGGGCAGCTTCCGACGCGGCGGAGCGGCCAGCTCACCACTGACGTCCCGCGCGTCCGGCGGAGTGGCGAGGAGCGCAACCTGATCGGCCTGATTCATCGAAGTACTGCTCCTACTCATGCCGGAGGGCGTCGATCGGCCGCAGCGAGGCGGCCCGGTTGGCGGGGTAGCTGCCGAAGAACAGCCCGATGGCGACGGCGATGCCGAACGCGCCGAGTACGGACTCGGGGATCACCACCGGCTTGATGCCGACGATGCTGAAGTGCGAGCCGGCGATCCCGGCCGCCACGCCCAACCCCGCGCCGATCACCGACAGCAGCGTCGACTCGGTCAGGAACTGCCCGAGGATCACGGCCCGAGGAGCGCCCAGCGCCTTGCGGATGCCGATCTCACGCGTTCGTTCCGTCACCGTCACCAGCATGATGTTGGTGATCCCGATCCCGCCGACCAGCAGCGAGATCGCCGCCACCGCGCCCAGCAGCACGGTGAAGGTCTTCGACGTGCTCTCCCGGGCGGTCAACAGGGACGCCTGGTTGGTGATCCGGAAGTCCGCCTTCGTCGGATCGGTGATCGCGTGCGTCCCGAGCAGCACCCGGGTGATTTCCGACTGCGCCGCCGTCGTCGTGTCGGCCGACGAGGCCTGCACCAGGATCTGGTTGACCGGCCCGAAGCCCGTGAACGCGTTCTGCACGGTCGGCAGCGGCGCGATCACCACGTCGTCGGGGTCGGTGAAGCCGCTGCCGCCCTTGGCCTGCAGCACGCCCACCACCGTGAACGGCGTGCCACCGAGCACGATCTTCTTCCCGACCGGGTCCTCGGTGTCGAACAGCTGCTTGGCCGTCGTGGCGCCGAGCACCGCGACCTTGCGCGACCCCAGGACGTCGTCATCGGTGAAGTACTCGCCGTGCGCGACCTTCTGGTTGGAGGTCTCGAAGTACGCCGGGTACGTGCCCACGATCGAGCCGGGACTGTACGAGATGTTGCCGTACAGCGCCGTCGCGCTCGTGGTGACCACCGGTGCGACCGACTTGATCGCCGAGGAGTCGCCGTCGCTCGCCAGCGCCTTGGCGTCGGCGACCGTCAGCTTCTTCACCGAGGACGTGGCCCGCGCGCCGCCGGCCGCCGAACCGGCGCTGACCGTGAGCGAGTTGGTCCCGAGCGAGGTGATCGAGTCCTTCACCGCCTGGGACGAGCCGTTGCCGACCGCCAGCAGCAGGATCACCGAGGCGACACCGATCAGCACCCCCAGCATGGTGAGCGCCGAGCGCACCTTGTTGGCGGCCAGGCCGCCGACCGCGAAGCGGAGCGTCTGCCAGAGGATCACGCCGGCACCCCCGCCGCGTACAGGGCGGGCGGCGGCCCGTCGACCGGTGCCTGCCGGACGTCGCTCACGATCTGGCCGTCGACCAGCCGCAGCACCCGCTTGGCGTGCTGGGCGACCTCGTCCTCGTGGGTGATCAGTACGACCGTGCGGCCGGTGGCGTTGAGTCCGTCGATCAGGGCCAGCACCTCCTCCGTCGAGCGGCTGTCGAGGTTGCCGGTGGGCTCGTCGGCGAGCAGCAGCGCGGGGGCCGTGACCAGGGCGCGCGCCACCGCGACGCGCTGCTGCTGGCCGCCGGAGAGCTGGTTGGGCTTGTGCCCGGAGCGCTCGCCCAGCCCGACCAGGGACAGCGCGGCCATCGCCCGGCGCCGGCGCTCGGCGGCGCGCACGCCCGCGTAGGCGAGCGGCAGCTCGACCTGGGCGAGGGCGGTGGTGCGGGGCACCAGGTTGAAGGACTGGAAGACGAAGCCGATCTTGCGGTTGCGGACCAGCGAGAGCTGCTGCTCGTCGAGGTGGCCGACGTCGATGCCGTCCAGCAGGTAGCGGCCGGAGGTCGGGACGTCCAGGCAGCCGAGGATGTTCATCAGAGTGGACTTGCCGGAGCCCGAACTGCCCATCACCGCGACGTAGTCGCCCTGCTCGATGTCCAGGCTGACGCCCATCGGGCCGCCGGTCGCCGGGTCGTCCGGGCCGCGCAGGGCGTGCACGGTGGCGTCGCCGTGCCCGTACGACTTGGTGAGCCGGCTGATCCGGATCACCGGTACGGGATGCGCGGGGACGCGCTTGTCGATGACGTGCTGCATGCTCAGCCCTTACCGCCGCGGCCACCGCCGGCGCCGCCACCGCCACCGCCCGAGAAGCCACCGCCGCCACCGCCCGGGAAGCCGCCTGCGCCGCCGGCGCCGCCGCCCCGGCCGCCCGCCCCGCCCGGGAAGGAGGCGTTCGGGAAGCCGTTGCTGCCGCTGGTGGTGGGGAGTTCGACCTTGTCGCCCTCCGTCAGCCCGGAGACGACCTGCACGGTGCTGTCGCCCTCGACGCCGACCCCGACGGTGACCCGCTCGGAGCTGCCGTCCGTGTGCACCACGGTCGCGGTCCGCGAGGTTCCGGTGCCCGACAGGGCGGAGGTGGGCAGCGAGAGCGCGTTGTCCGCCTCGCCGGTGATCACCTGGACGGTCGCGCTGAGGCCGGTGCGCAGGGTGCTGGTGTCGCCGCTGAGCTGCAGCATGGCCGCGTACTGGACGGCAGACGAACCGGCGGCACCGCCGGAGCTGCTCGACGGCAGCGAACTGACCGACAGGACGGTCGCGTTGAGCTTGGTGTCGGACTGCGCGTTCAGGGTGACGGAGGCCGCCTCGCCCTTCTTCAGCTTGAGCGAGTCCAGCTCGGAGAAGTTGGCGGTGACCTGCATCCCGGTCGGGTTGGTCAGCACGATGAAGCCGCTGGGGGAGCCGGAACCGGCGCTCGTACCGGTCGACTTGGCCGCGGAGGAGGACGAGGAGCCGGAGGACGACGCGGCCCCGACGGTGTCGCCGACCTTCGCCGAGATCGAGGCGACCGTCCCGTCCACCGTCGCGGTCAGGGTGGTGCCGGCCAGCGCCGCCTGGGCGTTGGTGAGGTTGGTCTGCGCGGTGGCGACCTGCTGCTGGGCCTGGGCGACGGCCGCGTCGTCGACCTTGGTGGTGGTGATGGTGGTGGTCTGCGGGGCGGGCACACTGCTCCCGCCCGCCCCGCGACCGCCGCCGCTGCCACCGCCCGAAGCCGCGCCCGAGGGGGAGGGCGAGGGAACGGAGGACTGGGGCAGCGGCTCGGTGGTCGTCGTGGTGACCCCGGCCTGCGCCTTGGTGAGGTTCGCGTTGGCCGTGGTGAGGGCCACCTGCGCGGCGTCCACCTGCTGCTGGGCCGCCGTGGTGTCGACGGTCGCGAGCACCTGGCCCTTCTTGACGGCGTCCCCCACCGCGACCTTGACGGCCGTGAGCCGCCCGCCGGTGGTGAAGTCCTGGGCCGCGTCGGTCGGCGAGACCAGGGTGCCGGTTCCGGACACGGTGGCCAGGACCGTCCCCTTGGTGACGGTCGCGGTACGGGCGACGGGTTTGGCCGCGGCCGTGCCGCCGCTGCCGTCGACCGTGGCGTACACCAGGGCCGCACCGCCCAGCAGGGCCACGCCGAGCGCGGAGTTGACGAGGACGGCGCCTCGCCGCCGTGGGAGCACCTTCATGGCGGACAGCTTCGCCGGGCGCTCTTGCGGAGCCCTGGGCACGGGCTGGGAGAAGACTGACCGGTCGGGTCCGGGCATTACGGACCAATCGCCCATCCCGCGCGGGCACCTTGGCGCGGGCGTGGCCAGCCGTTGGCCGAACTCCCAGCGCCCTCCCAGCGTTCCCCAGCCATCCGGCAGCGCATCCTCAGACGGCCGGCCCGGGAACGCCGCGGGGACGATCCCGTCGTCCTCGGACGGCCGGCCCGGGAACGCCGCAGGGGCGCACCCCCGTGGAGTGCGCCCCTGCGGAACCGGCGATCGTCAGCCGTCGGTCTCCTGACCTCAGCCGTTGATCTCCTTGCGGAACGCCTCCGCCACCGACAGGAAGATCGAGTTGCCCTCGGCCTCGCCGATCGACACCCGCACGCCCTCCGGGAACGGCCGGACGATCACGCCGGCCTCGGCGCAGGCCGCGGCGAACTCCGCCGAGCGCTCGCCGAGCCAGAGCCAGACGAAGTTGGCCTGCGAGTCCGGAATCTCCCAGCCCTGGGTGCGCAGCCCGGCCACCACCCGGTTGCGCTCCTCGACCAGCGCCTCCACCCGCTCCAGCAGCGCCTGCTCCGAGCGCAGCGAGGCGACGGCGGCGTCCTGGGCGAGCTGGCTGACGCCGAACGGGACGGCGGTCTTGCGCAGCGCGTTCGCCACCGGCTCGTGGGCGATCGCGAAGCCGACCCGCAGGCCCGCCAGGCCGTACGCCTTGGAGAAGGTGCGCAGCACGCAGACGTTCGGGCGGTCGCGGTAGAGGTCGATGCCGTTGGGCACCTCGGGGTCGCGGATGAACTCGATGTACGCCTCGTCGACGACCACCAGGACGTCGCTCGGCACGGCGTCGATGAAGCGCTCCAGCTCGGCGCGGTGGATCACGTTGCCGGTGGGGTTGTTGGGGTTGCAGACGAAGATCAGCCGGGTGTTCGGCGTGATCGCGGCCAGCATCGCGTCCAGGTCGTGGTCGCCGCCCGCGGTGAGCGGCACCGGGACGGGCGTGGCACCGGCGATCTGGGTGATGATCGGGTAGGCCTCGAAGGAGCGCCACGCGAACATCACCTCGTCGCCCGGGCCGGCCGTGGCCAGGACCAGCGACTGGGCGACGCCGACCGAGCCGGTGCCGGTGGCGATGTGCTCGGCGGGCACGCCGAAGCGCGCGGCCAGCTCCGCGGTCAGCTCGCTGACGCCCATGTCGGGGTAGCGGTTGAACGAGCCGGCCGCCGCGACCGCCGCCTCCAGCACACCCGGCAGCGGGTTGTTGGGGTTCTCGTTCGAGGACAGCTTGTAGGCGTCGGCGCCGGCCGGCTTGCCGGGCTTGTAGGTGGGGATGCCGTCCAGGGTCGGCCGCAGGCGCGGGCCCTGCGCTGACGTACCACTGCTCACGGTCGTACTCCTTCGTGTCTCTCCGGTCCGCCCGCCGTGCCACGGTCGGGATCACCGCCGTGCCCCGGGTACTCGGAACGCGCCCGGACCACCCCGGTCGGGTGCTTTGCACGATACCGACCGGCCCTCACCCGTAGGAGTGAGATGCCCGGACGGGTTACAGGCGCAGATCAGCCATTCTGCCCGGTTCCTATGGCACATGTCAGAGGTAAGACGGCTGGTTTCGAGCGGGTATCGAAGGGGCGCACCCCGGCTCACTAGCGGAGAAACGTATCTCCAAAGGCTCCCGATGCGCCGGTCACAGACCCTTGTCAGGAGCCATACGATCGGTCCGCCATGACAGCAGCAGCCAACCAGAGCGGTCGGCGTCCCACCACCTCACGGCGTTTGGAGCGGGCCGGCATCCGGGATGTGGCAGCAGCCGCCGGAGTGTCGATCACCACCGTCTCCGACGCGCTGAACGGAAAGGGCCGCCTGCCCGACGAGACCCGCAGCCGGGTGCGCGAGGTCGCCGAGCGCCTCGGCTACCGCCCCTCCGCGGCCGCCCGCACCCTGCGCACCGGACGGTCCGGCCTGATCGGGCTGACCGTCACGACCTACGGCGAAGAACCCTTCACCTTCACCGAGTTCGCGTACTTCGCCGAGATGGCCCGGGCCGCCACCAGCGCCGCCCTGGGCCGCGGCTACGCGCTGGTGGTGCTGCCCGCCTCCTCCCGGCACGACGTCTGGGGCAACATCGCCCTGGACGGCACCGTGGTGATCGACCCGCCCGACCAGGACCCGCTGGTCAGCGAGCTGTACCGGTCCGGCGTCCCCGTGGTCAGCGACGGCAAGCCCGGCAACTGCCCGGTCACCGCCTGGGTCGACAACGACCACGAGGCCGCCGTGCTCGGCATCCTCGACCACCTGTCCGAGGCCGGTGCCCGCCGGATCGGTCTGCTCACCGGCACCAGCACCGACACCTACACCCGGCTCTCCACCGAGGCCTACCTCGGCTGGTGCGCCACGGTCGGCCAGGAGCCGGTGTACGAGGCCTACCCGGCGCACGACCCGGCGGCCGGCGCGGTGGCCGCCGACCGGCTGCTCGCCCGCCCGGACCGGCCGGACGCCGTCTACGGACTGTTCGACCCCAACGGCACCGACCTGCTCGCCGCCGCGCGCCGCTACGGCCTGCGGGTGCCGGACGACCTGCTGCTGGTCTGCTGCAGCGAGAGCGACGTCTACGCCGCCACCGAACCGCCGATCACGACACTCTCGCTCAAGCCGCGCAAGATCGGCACCACCGTGGTCAACCTCCTCATCGACGCCATCGAGGGCGTCGACTCCGGGACGGGCGTGGACATCGCCCGGCTCTTCCCGCCGCGCTTCCGCACCGCCGGGAACGGCCCGCCGCCGGGCACCCTGATGCCCACCGAGCTGATCGTCCGCGCCTCCTCCCAGCGGCGGAATCCGCGCACCACCGTCAGCCCGCCCCGGCCCCCGGGCGAGGTCTAGACCTCGCCCGAACCGGGCCGGCACCCTGTCGAGGCGCTGACGAGACCATACCGAGCCGGGACAAAACGGACCCTGCGGGACCGCCCGGCTGACGCTCCGGAGGATTGGATACCCACCAGGTGACGACGGCGGGAGAGTGGTCTTCCTATGATGGGCGAATGACACCCGAGGACCGCTTCCCCGGACCTGAGCACCCCCACTCAGGCCCCCGCCACCAGCCGGACCTCGACGTGCTGCCGTACGGCACCTACTACGAACCCGAGCCCGCCCCGGGCTACCAGGGCACGCCGTACGACGCGGAGACCTACAGCGGCTACGGCGGCGCCCGCTACCTGGAGCAGCACTGGCCCGCGGACGGCCAGGGACACGGCCACACCGTGCACGCCCAGGGGCTCAACTCCGACCAGGCCCCGGCGTTCCCGCACCAGGGACGGTACGACGGCGCCTACGAGAGCCAGGACGCCTACGAGGGCCAGGACGCCTACGAAAGCCAGGACCGGAGCGGCTACGACGACCGCGTCGGCTACGAGCCCACCCTGCCCGACCAGCCCTCCCCCGCCCTCCAGCTCCCCGGCCGCGACGACCCGCCGACCATCGAGCTCGGCCCGCCGCTGCCCGACCCCGCCGCGCCGACCTACCCGTACCCGGCCCCCGGCCCCGACGAGCCGCCGGGCCCGGTCTACGTCGTCGGCGACGTGCACGGCTACCTGGAGGAGCTGCGCGCCGAACTGCGCCACCAGGGCCTGATCGACGCCGACGGCCACTGGTCGGCCGGCCGGGCCCGGATCTGGTTCCTCGGCGACTTCACCGACCGCGGCCCGGACGGCATCGGCGTCATCGACCTGGTCATGCAGCTCGCCGCCGAGGCCGCCGCCGCCGGCGGCTACTGCCGCGCCCTGATGGGCAATCACGAACTGCTCTTCCTCGGCGCCGCCAAGTACGGCGACGAGCCCGTGCAGTCCACCGCCGGTACCGCCTCCTTCCTCGCCGCCTGGCGGCTCAACGGCGGCCAGCAGAACGACCTGGACCGGCTGGAGGCCCACCACATCAGCTGGCTCTCCCGGCTGCCCGCCGTCGCGCTGGAGGACGGGCACCTGCTGCTGCACTCCGACACCACCGCGTACCTGGAGTACGGCGAGTCCATCCCCGACGTCAACGACGCGGTGCACAGCCTGCTCTCGGACGGCGGCGTGGACGAGTGGTGGGACTGCTTCCGCCGCTTCACCAAGCGCTTCGCCTTCCGCGGCGACGCCGGGCCGATGGCCGTCCACGAGCTGCTCGACACCTACGGCGGCACCCGGATCGTGCACGGGCACAGCCCGATCCCGTACCTCACCGGCGCGGTGCACGCGGACGACGGGCAGCCGCCGCACATCCCCGGTCCGTACGTCTACGCGGACGACCTGGCGGTGGCGATGGACGGCGGGGTCACCATGGAAGGGCGCCTGCTGGTCGCGCGACTGCCGATCTGACCACCCGACCGGTCGTCAACTCCTCCCACCACTCGAACAGTTGTTCCCAGCGCTCGGGCCGCCATGCGCGCGCGGCCCGGGGCGCGAAATTCCGGAAACCGACTGTCAGCACGGCTGCACCCGCCCCTACCATGAGGCACACCAAACCCGGCCGCCCGTCCGGCGGCCCGCCTCCGCGCCCGCTTCGGCGTCCTGAGGGTCCCCGCGTCCTCGATGCGCGTCCTTCCGCGATGCCGATCGGGGTCCGCATGAACGGGGTCCCCATGTCCAACCCCCCGCCGCTGCTCGCCGAGGACCGCCCGGAGTACGAGCGCCTCCTCGGCGAAGCCCTGCGCGACCGCACCGTCCTCACCGCCCTGCGCGCCCCCGGCGCGCTCACCGCCGACCAACTGCGCATCCGCGCGCTGCGCGACGCCGACCGCATCAACGCCGCGGCCGCCACCGAGTACGGCCACTACACCGCGCTGCGCGAGGACCTGCGCGCCACGCCCCCACCACCGGCCGGCGTCGAACCGTACGCCCCCGGCCTGCTCAGCCAGCTGCGCTCCGCCAACGGCGGCGCCGGGCTGTTCCCCGTCCTCACCGTGCTCACCCCGATCCTCGCCTGGGCCGCCGCACTGGCCCTGCTGCTGATCGGTTACCTGCTGCGCGCCGCCGGCTCCGGGCTCACCCTCGCCCGCTCCCTGGTCACCGCCGGCTGGGTGGCGCTCGCCGCCGGAGTCGCCGCGATGGCCGTCGGCATCATCGGGCTGCTCCTCACCGCCATACGCGACGGCGCAGCCGCCGTCCCGGCCGGCACCGACCGGGAGCTGGCCGCCGAACTCGCCGCCGCCCGCAACGAGTGGCGCACCGCCCTGCGCGAGCGCGGACTGCTGCCCTACCTGCACACCCGGCTGCCCGCCGTCCCCGGCCGACCCGCACCCGGCTTCAGCAGCCCCGACTTCAGCAGCCCCGGCTACACCCCACCCGACTTCACCAGCCCCGGCCCGGACGGCCTCACCGACCCCGCCGGCCGCGCCCCCCGGCCCGCCGCCTTCACCCCGCCCGACTTCACCGGCCCCGGCTACAGCTCACCGGACTTCACCGGACCGGACGACGTGGGCTGAGCCCGCCCGGACGGCTGAGCCCGCCCGGACGACCTGGGCCGAGCCCGGCGCGGCCCGGTCGAGCCGGACGTCCGTCAGTACCCGCAGCTCCGGCGGGTCGGCTCAGAAGCCGGTCGGCAGCCGGGGCGTGTACGGCGCCTCCAGCGCCGTCACCTCCGCCCCGGTCAGCCGGACGTCCAACGCGGCCACCGCGTCGTCGAGGTGGCCCGGGCGGGTGGCGCCGACGATCGGGGCGGTGACCACCGGATTGCCCAGCACCCAGGCCAGCGCGACCCGCGCCATCGGCACCCCGCGGGCCTCGGCGACGGACTGCACGGCGTCCACGATCGGCCGGTCGACGTCCGCGAAGAACCGCCCGGCCACCTGGTCCCCGGCCGAGCGGGCCGTCGACTGCCCGTACGGGCGGGCCAGCCGGCCCGACGCCAGCGGGCACCACACCAGGCTGCCCACCCCCTCGTCGGCGAGCAGCGGGAACATCTCCCGCTCCTCCTCGCGCTGCACCAGGCTGTACTGGTGCTGCATCGACACGAGGGCCGGGCCGCCGTCCCGGGCCGCGGCGTGCCGCAGCTTCGCGAACCGCCACGCCCACATCGAGGACGCCCCGACGTACCGGACCTTCCCGGCCGCCACCACCTCGCTCAGCGCCGCCACGGTCTCCTCGACCGGGGTCGCCGGGTCGAAGCGGTGCAGCTGGAAGAGGTCCAGGTAGTGGGTACCGAGCCGGGCCAGCGAACCGTCGACCTGCTCCAGGATCGCCCGCCGGGACAGCCCCGAGCCGCCCGGTCCGTCGTGCATCGGCAGGCCGGCCTTGGTCGCCAGGACGACGTCCTCGCGCCGGGTGTACCGCCGCACCGCGCGGCCCACCAGCTCCTCGGAGGCGCCGCCGCCGTACACGTTGGCGGTGTCCCAGAAGGTGATGCCGAGCTCCACCGCCCGCCGGAAGACCGGCGCGGCCGCCTCCTCGTCCAGCGCCCAGGGGTTGTGCCCGCGGCCGCTGCCGCCGAAGCCCATGCAGCCGAGCGCGATCCGGCTGACCTCCAGCTCGGTGCCGCCGAGCTTCACGTACTCCATCGTCGTCCCCCCGTCTCAGGCCGGGTACGGGGCGGCGGCCCGAGCGTTCTTCAACGCGCCGGCCCACCAGAACAGTTGGTCGAGCATGGCCTTGGCGTAGCCGGCCGCCTGCGGGTCCTCCGGGCGGCCGTCCGACCAGGCGGTGAAGTAGTTCGGGAAGGCCAGGCCGTCCCGGATGGTCACCGCGTGCAGCTCGGTCAGCACGTTCTCCAGGTGCAGCACCGCGTGCCGACCGCCGGCCGCTCCGCCGTAGCTCACGAAGGCGACCGGCTTGGCCGTCCACTGGGTGAAGTGCCAGTCGATGGCGGCCTTCAGCGAGGCGGGGTAGCTGTGGTTGTACTCGGGGGTGACGATCAGGACGGCGTCCGCGCCCTCCAGGGCCCCGGTCAGCTTCGCCATCCCGGCCGGGCGGGGGTAGTCGGCGCCCGCGAGCTTCGGCGAGGCGGCGGGCAGGGCCAGCGGTACGTCCACCTCTGCCAGATCGACCACCTCGACCTCGAACCCGCCGTGCGCGGCAGCCTGTTCGGCCACCCACGCGGACACCACCGGGCCGAACCGGCCCTCCCTGACGCTGCCGACCAGGACGACCAACTTGTGCGTGTTCTTCTCCATGGCCACCACTCTGGGCCCGCCCCGCGGACGCAGCCAGACCGTGCCCAGGCTGGCCCCCACAGGGCCACCCTCCGCACCGCCCCGGTCCGTACGATCGTCACATGGGCACACCACTGGGGGACTTCATCCGCGCCAAGCGCGACAGCATCCAGCCCGAGACGCTCGGCCTGCCCGACCACGGCCGCCGCCGCTCACCCGGACTGCGCCGCGCCGACCTCGCGATCCGCGCGGGCATCAGCGTCGAGTACCTCACCCGGATGGAACAGGGCCGCGACCGCAACCCCTCCACCGCCGTGGTCAACGCCCTCGCCGACGCCCTCAGCCTCGACCCCGCCGAGCGCACCCACCTGCGCTACCTCGCGAAGATCACCGGCGGCGCCTGCCCCAACCACGTCCGCCCGGCCCCGCCCTCCCGCGAGGTCCGTCCCACCGTCCGCGACACCCTCCGGCTGCTCGAACCGGGCATCGCCGCCGTCACCAACCGCCTCGGCGACGTCCTCGCCCACACGCCCGGCTACGCCACCGTCCTCGGCGCCGCCGGCCTCCTCGACCACCCCGCCCCCAACCTCACCCGCTACGTCTTCACCGACCCCCGCGCCCGCGCCCTCTTCGCCGACTGGGACGACATCGCCGACGAACAGGCCTTCGACCTCTGGCTCGGCCCCTCCGCCGAGAGCTCCGAGTGGCTCAGCACCGAACTCGCCCCCGTCGCCGGCCCCGAGTTCACCCGCCGCCTGGGCAACCAACTCGTCCCCCGCCGCGGCCCGTTGCGCCTCCACCACCCGACCGGCCCCGAACTCCGGCTCCACCGCGAGGTCCTGGAGTTCCCCGCCGACGCCCAACAGCTCCTGGTCCTCCTCCCCGCCGACCCCGAAACGGCCGCCCACCTCGACCAGTTGACCCGGCCGGCCCCGACCCGCCTGCGCGCCATCTCCTGACACCCGAGCCGGGCCCCCGCCAGGGTTGAGCCGGTTCACCCCGGCTGCGGACGCCCCGCTACCCGCCGGCGGCCACCTCCGCCGCGGCCCGGGCGAACTCGCGGACCCGCGCCGTGGTGTTGCCCGGCCGCCAGATCAGGCCGCGTTCGATCGGCGGGGCGTCGTGGATCGGGACGTAGGCGAGATCGGGGCGCGGGTAGTACTGGCGGCAGTGCTCGCCGACCGGGAGGACGCCCCGGCCCATGGCGACCAGGCTGAGCATCTCGGAGAAGGTCCCGCCGGACGGGCCCTTGGGGACGGGGCGTCCGGACGGAGTGCGGTCCGGGGTGCGGTCGCGCTTGAAGCCGATCGAGGTCACCGCCGGGTACTGCACCACCGGGTGGTCGGCGAGCACTTCGAGCGACACCGAGGCCTCCGCGGCCAGCGGGTGCCCGGCCGGGACCGCCAGGGCGCGCCGCTCGGTGAGCAGGACCGGGCCGGTGGTCATGCCGTCGAAGGGGTAGGAGGCGACCAGGATGTCGATCGAGCCGTCCTCCAGGCTGGAGCGGGAGTTGGAGAGCTGGACCTCCCGGACGTCCACCCGGCAGTCGGGGTGGCGCTCGCCGAACAGCGCCACCGCCCTGAGCAGCACCGGCGCCGTCCACTCCCCGAGGAACGCGACCCGCAGCTCGCCGGTCACCCCCCGGCTGGCGTCCACCGCCCGGCGCAGCGCCTCCTCCAGCGCGGCCATCACCGGAGCGAGGTCCTCGGCCAGCTGTCGTCCGACCGGGGTGAGCCGGACGGACCGGCTGGTGCGCTCGAACAGCGGGCCGCCGACCCGGCGCTCCAGGGTCTTGACCACCTGGCTGACCCGCCCGGTGGTGAGGCGCAGCCGCTCGGCGGTCCGGCCGAAGTGCAGTTCCTCGGTCAGCGCGAGGAAGACCTCGATCTCCAGCCGCTCCAGCATGTCTCCCCCGTCGTCGAGCCCGGAACCGTTTAATCCGGCTCAACGATCGTACGGCGATCCGGCATTGATGATCTCCTCCGCGCGGAGGATCGTTGAACCCGTCCCCAGCGAACCCACCCCACCGGAGCCGATCACCATGCGCGTCGTCGCCCTCGATCACCTGGTCCTCAACGTCGCCGACATCGAGCGTTCCCTCGCCTTCTACACCGGCCTCCTCGGCCTGGAGCCGGTCCGGGTCGACGAGTGGCGGGCCGGCAAGGTCTCGTTCCCGTCCGTCCGGGTCACCCCCGAGACCATCATCGACCTGTTCCACCGCTCCCGGCACGAGTCCAACGTCGACCACATCTGCCTCACCGTCGAGCCCCTCGACTGGCAGGAGGTCGTCGACTCCGGCGTCTTCACCGTCCTCGACGGCCCCGGCCCCCGCTACGGCGCCCGCGGCACGGCCACCTCCCTCTACGTCCAGGACCCGGACGGCAACACCGTCGAACTCCGCTGGTACCCCCAGGACGCCACCAGCTGACCGGCCACCACCGGGAGAGGGCGCTGTCCCGGCCCCACAGGGGAGGGCCGGGACAGCGCGTCAGCGACGCTCGGGGCGGACGGAGCGCAGGGCGAACCGGACCGCCGGGAGGTGCCCCCATCGTGCTCGTCGCGGATCTTCCGGGAGATCTTCATCGAGCAGAACTTCGGGCCGAAACCGGCACATTCGGCGTCGTCAGTGCTGGGCGGCGAGGTGCTCGACCAGGCGGTCGAAGCTGGAGTTGAGGCCCGCTTCGGCCTCCGGGCCGCGGAACATCGCCGGCACGTCGGTCTGGTGCAGCACCACCCGCGTGCCACCGTCGCCGAGGTCGGTGAAGGTGAGGGTGGAACACATGCCCGTGCCCTCCTCCACCATCGCGAAGAACTCGCCGGGCCGGATGTCGGTGATCTCGGCCTTCAGCGGGTACCGGTCGCCGGTGGCATCGA
>NZ_JBHVVI010000141.1:8701-21179 GCF_042883685.1 Kitasatospora sp. NPDC058190 | reverse complement strand
GGTGTCCCGGCCCTCTGAACGTTGAGGACCTAGCGCCCGAACTCCCGGGCGGCGGTCAATCGGCCGCGGACCGCGGCGTGGACCTCGGCCTCCTCGGCCGGGTCGGCGGCGAGCCTTCGCAGCCGCTCCAGCACACGCGCGTCGCCCGTGGTGGCGACATGGCGCGCGGCGAGCTCGCGCGTGGACTCCTCGCAGTCCCAGAGGCACTCGACGGCGGGCCCCTCGGGGAAGTGCACATCGGTGGCGGCGAGCGCCCGGGCGGCGCGGCCGCGCAGTTCGGAGGAGGCGGCCTCCCCGTAGATGTGGCGCAGGACCGGCACGGCGTCGGCGGCGGCCAGCCGCCCCGCACCGTCGACCAGCGAACCGAGCCCGGGACCGCTGACCCCGCGCACGGACATCCAGCGGCGCAGCCCGGCGACCACCAGCGGCGCGTCGGCCGGCTCCCCGGCGTCGGCGAGCAGTCGGACGGCGGCCTCGCCGAGCGCGCTGTCGGCGCCCCCGCTGGCCGGGTCGGCCCAGCGGCGGGCCTGCGCCAGCACCTCGGGGCCGCGCATCCGGCCGAACAGCTCCAACGCGGCCCGAACGATCCGCTCGTCCACGTCAGCTGCGGCAGCCTCGATCAGTTCGATGGCGACCGGGTCGCGTTGGTCGACCAGGTAGCGCAGGGCGGCCCGCCGGGCGCCGGGCAGGCCGTCGCGGGCGGCCTCCAGCAGGACCGGACGGTCCTCGGGCCGGACCACGGCGGTCAGGCAGCGGGCGGCCGCGGCGGCGCGGCGGTCCACGGCGTCGGGCGCGGACGGGTCGTCCTCGACCCGCTCGGGCTCCGGGCGGGCCAGGAAGGCGCCGGCGCCGAGGCCGCCCAGCTCGCCCTGGTCGGCCCAGGCCAGCACGTCGGCGGTGGACCAGCCCGGGGTGACGCCGCTGCGGTTCAGCTGGCGCTGCCAGAGGTCGAAGGGTGACTGCTCGCTCGCCGCGGCGACTCTCGGGTGGTAGGCCGCCCACAGCCGCCAGGGCCGGGGCTCGTACGCGTTGCGGATGAAGTCGCGCAGCTCGGCGTCGCCCTCGGGGCCCGGCGGGAAGCGGTCCAGCACGGCGGTGCCGAGCAGCAGCAGGCCGCGGTCGTCGTCGCGCAGGGCGAGCTCGTCCAGGGCCCAGGCCCAGTTGGCGCCCGTGGCGGCGTACTCGCGCAGCATCAGCAGCGCGTCGCGCCGGCCGTAGGCGGCGAGGTGGCCCAGGACGGAGAGGGCGAGACCGGTGCGGTTCTCGTCGTCGCTGACGAGGTCCTCGGCGGAGTGGAGGTGGTCCTCGATCCCGTCGAGGGAGGCCTCCAGCTCCATGTAGAGGCGGGCGTAGTAGAGGGAGCGGCTCTCGACCTGCCAGTCGGCCCGCGGATCCCTGGTGACGCACTCCTCCAGCGCGGCGATGGCCTCGGCACGGTCGGCGGCCAGCGCATGGAGCTGCCCGTCACCACGGCCTCGCTGCAGGAGGCCTAGGAGGCTGGCACTGGGTGCTATCACTGGCTCGAACATGAGGTCAGCATCCGTTGCGGCGGTCGTAGTGGCAACGGGATTTCCGTCGCCGGGGTCTCTGGTCGGTACTGCGGTGGGCGCCCGGGCGCCGGAATCACCGAAGGTTACCGCCTCGGGCCCCCTTCCGCACACAGGGCGACGAAGGCTGCTGCCACAGTGGCATATGCCAGGGGAATTTTGCCTTCGATCTGTCCAAATCGCCCACAGCGATGAGGACGCTGTGCGACAGTCTTCTCACTACCCCAACGACCCGCACACGGCTGGTCGCACCGAGCGATGGACCCGTCATGAACATGCCTTTAGGCGCCACCCGCCCGCCGGACAGCGCCGCGGTGGACGGCCCGGCGGGCGCGGACGGCCCGGGATCCGCGGGCGGCACGGACCGCGCCCGCGACGAGACGGGCGACGGCGCCGACAGCGGAACGGACGGCAGAGTGGACGGCACGGCGCAGGAGCCGTCCGGTCCCCACCTCGACAACGGCGGCACCGACGACCGGATCGTCGGCTCGGCCGAGTGGGACCTGCTGACCGACGGCATCCAGTGGAACGCGGAGACCTACCTCCTCCTCGGCTGCGACCCGGGCCACGGCCCGCTCAGCCTCGACCGGCTGCCCGACCGCCTCCCCGAGGCGGACCGGCCTGTGCTGCGCCGGATGATGACCGACGCCCTGGTGCACGGCCGCCCGGCCGCCGGCACCCTGCGGATCCGCCGGACCGACGGACGGCACGACAGCGTCCAGTGCGCGGGCGAACCCGTGCTCGGCACGGACGGCACCGTCACCGCGCTGCGGATGCTGCTGCGGCCGGCCCCGCCGGCCTGAGCCACCGCGGCCCCGCGGCCCCACTCCTCCTCGAACGGCTCGCGCGAACCGCCCGCCTCACGACAGCCGCGGCCGGTTCTTGGCGTCCGCCGCCCGCAGCTCCCGCCCGAGCTCCGCCCGCAGCTCGTCCACCACCGGCAGCCCCCGGTACCGCGCGGTCAGCCGGTACATCTCGCGCAGCCGGTCCCAGGTCCGGTGCGAGGAGTTCTGGCCGATCAGGTTCATCACCATCTTGGCCTGGAACTCCGCCGCGTCCGGCTCCCCGGTGATCCAGTGCACCGAGGCCAGGGTGATCCGGTCGAACAGCGCCGAGCGCAGCTGCCCGGTGCCCTCCCGCAGGGTGATCACCCGCTCCGCGTGCCGCCGGGCCAGGGCGGCCGCCGACTGGTCGTGCTCGGACAGCGTGCGCAGCACCAGGGCCTGCATGCCGCGCAGCTCCGCCTCGTCGAAGACCTGCATCCAGTTCGGCGCCGGCTCCTGCGCGTCCTCCGTGAACAGTTCCTCCGCCTCGCCGAGGAGGCGGTAGGTGTCCTGGGAGTGGCCGATCGAGGCGTGCGCCCAGGCCTCGACGGTGTTGAACATCGCACGCGTTCTGGGCAGCAGCCGGCCGCCCGAGGCCTTGGCCGCCGACATCAGGTCGATCGCGTCGTCGGCCCGGCCCAGGTGCACCATCTGCCGCGCCGCCCGGGAGATCGCCTCGCCGGCCCGCGGCCGGTCGCCGGCCTCCTTGGCCGCCTCGGCCGCGATCATGAAGTAGCGCTGGGCGGTGGGCTCCAGGCCCACGTCGTGCGACATCCAGCCCGCGAGCACCGCGAGGTTGGCCGCGACCAGCCACAACCGCTGCTCCACCACGTGGTTGTGGCGACTCGTCAGAAGACCGCCCACCTCGTTGAGTTGACCCACCACCGCCTTGCGCTGGAGCCCGCCGCCGCGCGCCGCGTCCCAGGCCCGGAACACCTGCACCGAGCGCTCCAGCGACTCCACCTCGTCGAGCCCGACCGGGCCCGCGTCGTACACGTCCACCACCGGGCGCGCTCCGCCCCCGGTGACCACCTGGCGCGGTCCGGGCACCGAGGCCGCGTACGCGACGGCGTCCCCGCCCAGCCAGCCCTTCAGCGAGTCGGCGATGACCGCCCCGGCCGTGAGCGCGGCTCCAGCGCCCACCAATCCACGTCGGTTCAGCATGAGGTCCATTCCCGTGAACTCGGTGAGGACCGCGGCTGTTCGACCCGGCGACCATGGCACTGCTGCGGACGGCTCCGCTCCGGACCTGGTGGGCCGGTGTCGTTCCAGACCGAGGTCCTCAGTGGTGACGACACGGCCGAGCCGCTCCGTGAACACGGCTGCCAGCACCCTCGGCACCGGATCGCGCGGGATCTCCCCCTGCTCGATCCAACGCCGTACCCTCGACGTGTCGGTGGACAGCTGCTGCTGCCCCAGCGCGGCACCTCGACGGTTGACCAGCCGCGCCAACTCGCCCTTGGACCATCCGGTCAGGACGAACAGATCGGCGAGTCGGGTGTTGGGTTCCCTGCTCAATGAAGCCCCCAGGTTCCTCGGCTTCTTCGAGGCTAGAGGCTCGGGCAAGTGCCAGGCGAGCATTCGCCACCGTTCGCCAGGGCCCGCCAGACTACTAAGCCAGTGCCCGACGGGTGTGTTGTAGGGGTGCGCCACCTCGCCCCTCGGGTCGGGCGGCGTCCCATCAGGGTCGGGGCATTCCCCCGACCGTGGCACGGGACGTTCCCGGTCCTCACCCGAGGGGGTGGCGCGGCCGGGTGGCGCGGGGGCGCCGGGCACGGCCACGGCGATCCGGCCGACCGCATTCCCCAGGATGCGGACGGCCGGAGCACTGCCGAACAGGGGTTCCGACCCCGCGTCCGTGCCCGGCGCCCGCGCACCACCCACCGACCGAAGCAGGGCCGCCGTCGCACCAGGAAGCACACGGCACCGGCCCTCCCCCGCCCCCGCGGGGAGAACCCGCCGACGGACCGGAAGGGACCACCCTCAGCCCATGTACTCCTCAGCGACCACCCCCACGCCGACCGCGACCCGCACCGCGCTGCGCCCCCCCACCGCAGCCGCCGGCCGTCCCGGCCCGAAGCAGGTGCCCCCGGCGAGCCGTCCGGTGGCTCCGCGCGGCACCGAGGGCCGGTCCACGGACGCCCGGGTCCCGGCCGGCCGTACGGCGCTGGGACTTCGCGGCCCCGAGGTCACCCCGCCGCCCGGCCACCGCCTCCCGCTCGCCCGCCAGGCCGACGGCCAGGTGCTGCGCGCCCGACGGCCCGGCCAGCCGGCCGGACCCGACCGGATCGACCCGTCGGCGCTGCAGACCCCGGCGGTACGGGCCGCGCTGGCGAGCGTCGCGCGGATATGTCCGGCGTTCACCCCGCGCCAGGTCCTGCGCGAGGGCAGCCGCCACATCCTGGTGGCGGGCACCATCGGGCGGGCGCCGGTGGTCGCCAAGTGCCTGGCGCCGCAGGCGGGGCGGAGTGAGTACTTCGAGCAGTTGGTGGCCGACTTCCACCACGAGGTCGCGGTCTACCGGGCGTTCGTCCGGCACCGCCCGCCGGTGCGGCTGCCCCGGCTGGTCGCGGCCGACCACGACCGCTGCGTGCTGGTCGTGGAGCGCGTTCCCGGGCGGCCGGCCGCCCGGGAACGCCACCCGGTCAACGCACCCACCCCGGGCGAGGTGCGAGCGCTGCTCGGCGCGGTCCGGACGCTGAACCTGTGGCGGCCGCCGAGCGACGTGTTCCAGCCGCGCCTGGACTACCAGTTGGAGATCGCCCGCTACCACTCCGTGGGCCAGCTCACCGACCGGGACGCCGGCGACCTGCGCGGCCTGCTGCACGGCCTCGGCCACACCCCGCTGCAGCTGTGCCACGGCGACGCCCTGCTCAGCAACATGCTGCTGGCGCCGTCCGGACCGGTGCTGGTCGACTGGGAGCAGGCCGGCTGGTACCTGCCGGGCTACGACCTGGCGGTGCTGTGGAGCGTGCTCTCCGGCGACACCGCCGCCCGCCGCCAGATCAGCCAACTCGCCCAGAGCGGCGGCACGCTGGCCCGGGACGCGTTCCTGGTGAACCTGGTGCTGGTGCTGATGCGGGAGATCCGGCTGTACGACGTGCCGGGCGCCGGCGAGGAGCAGCGGATCATGATCCGCCGGCTCTACGACGACGCCGCGCTGGCCCGTCGGGCCGTCCGGGCCGCGGTCGGGACGCGCTGAGGGTCGGGAGCTCCGAAGCCGGTGCGTCCTGGGGGCTACGGCCGGGCGCCGCGTTCCAGGGCGGCCCGGCCGGTGGCCTCCAGGACGGTTTCCTCCGGCGCGAGGTGCACCCGGCTGCTGAGCACGTCCCGCAGGTAGCGCTCCAGCGGGTGACGCCGGCTCAGTCCCGGGTTGCCGGTGAGCGCGACGGCCTGCTGGACCGCCGCGGTGGCGGCCCGGGTGGCCAGCAGCTGAGCCGGACCGGTCCGGGCCACGGCGTCCGGTTCGCCCCGGTCCACCCGGGGGGCCAGCCCCTCGACCAGCTCCTCGGCGCCGATCAGCTGGGCCTCGATCTCGCCGAGGGCGCAGCGGTAACGGGGCAGGGTGCCGAGCGGTTCGCTCAGGTTGGCCGGAGTGCGCTGGCCGAGGAAGCGAACCAGCCAGGATTCGGCGGCCCGGGCGACGCCGATCGCCACCGCGGCGAGGGCCAGGTCCTGCCAGGCGCGGGAGAGTTCGGCCTCCGCACGGTCCTCCTGCCCGGGGGCGCCGAGGTCGAGCGCGAGTTCGGCCGGCACCCGCACCCTGTCGAGGACGACGTCGTGGCTGGCGCTGGCCCGCAGGCCGAGCTGGTCCCAGGTCGGGTCGATCTCCAGGCCCTCGCTCTCGCCGCGGACCAGGAAGGTGCCGACCCTCGGCTCGGGCTCGTCGGTCCGTGCGGTGACCGCCATCCAGGCCAGTGCCTCGGCGCCGGTGCAGTACGTCTTCCGGCCGGTCAGCAGCCAGCCGCCGCCGTCCCGTCGGGCCACTGTCCCGGGCAGTCCGTCCGGCCCGCCCGCGGGCTCCACCCGGAGCGTGTTGACCAGCGCGGGCCCGCGCCGGGACTCGGTGAGCAGTCGCCGGTAGCCGGCCGTCGGCCAGTCGGCGCGGCGGGCCTGCTCGGCGTGCCGGAGCAGGGTGAAGGCCGTGACCACGGCCACCGAGGCGTCGCCGCGGCCGAGTTGGGCCAGCACCCGGACGGTGTCGGTGAGCGTGCCGCCCGGTCCGCCGTACCGCGGGGAGACGGTCAGGGTGAGCAGCCCGGCCTCGTGGACCGCCTCGATGCCCTGGTACGGGAAGGTGGCGTCGCGGTCGTGCTCCTCGGCGCGGGCGGCGAGCAGGTCGACGACCCGGGGCAGTCCGGCCAGGGCGGCCTCGATCGCGGTGCGGTCGGGCGCGGGCGACGCGGGGTGGCCTGAAACGGTGTGGCCGGAAGTCGACTGGCCTGAAGTCGAGCGACCGGAACCCGATGACTCGGTTCGGGAACGATCGTTCGAGGGACGATCGGTGGCAGCGGTGGTCGTCATGGTGCTGGTGCCTCCGGGCGGCAGCGTGGGCTCAGCGAGTGCGGACGGCACGCCGGACGGGCGTGCGAAACCGGCTGGCGGCCCCGGAGGTCGACACGCGGCCCGCCCCCGGGTTCGGCACCGACCGGATCAGGCCGGTTGCCCGCCGCCACGGGGGCGAAAACCCCCTCAGTGGCCCGGACACGCCGCGCTGGCGGTCCGCCGCAGGTCGAGATGCCTGCGACGGGTCAGCAGCGGGAGACGGCACGGCATGTCCGCGACTGTACGAACCGGTGATCGAAACCGTCAAGCAGCGTCCAGACCCCGGGGAACCGGTCGACCGCGCCGGAATCAGCCCTGCTGGAACATGTCGGCCGGAAGCGGCTTCAGCAGCTGATACAGGTCGTCCGAAATCGGTCGGTCCCAGGACGCGATGGTGACCAGGACGCCGTCACTGCGGCCGAACTGGGCGCAGAACACGCGCTCCTCGCTGACCTTGACCTTCTTCACGATCAGCAGGTCGTCCCCGAGCATGACCGGGAAGTCCTCGGCCGAGACGAACTCGACCGGCTCGTCGTTCTCCAGCGCCGCGAGCAGCTGCCGCACCTCGAAGGGCACGCTGTCGCCGGTCTCCCGGGCGGGCGAGCCCTCGGGGAGATTGCCGATGAACATCGCCGGGCCTCTGCCGCCGAACAGGTCGTAGCGCAGGAAAATCCCCTGGCAGGAGCCGTCCGGGCCGGTCATCATGGCCGCACCGAAGTCGCCGGGCCAGTCGCCCGGGTCCATCGCGAGCACGTCGAAGTCCGGGCCGGCGGGCTGTCCGGAGCGACGGCGGAGAAAAGACATGGGAACATCGTACGTGCCCGGCACACCGCGCTCGCGAGGTGGGTGGGGCGCCGACTCGGGACCGGCGGGAGATCGACGCTCAGAGACCAATGTTGACTCTGAGCAACCGTCCGGGCTACGTTCGGTTCAGCACGACAGCCGTTCTGGGTTTCACCCTCCGGGGGGACGGCACGTCGCAACGCGGCCCTACACGCGTATCCCTCACTGTGCACTTGTCGTGCCGAAAAGCCGAGCACCCAGCTTCGCCATCGCACACCGCACAACACACAAGCCAACAGTTCCATGCAGTTCCATGCACCACATCTCACAAGAGCCAGATCCGCGGGGCCCCGGCCCGTCGCTCCCGTGGATCTGCTCGGGACGCCGCCGCGTGGGGGCGTGCGGGTCCCGAGCAAAAGGTGCCGTTGTCCGAGTCGCTCTCGGATTCGGCGCCAGCCTCCCGGCGACTGCCGGCCCCTCGTGGGCCGGGACCGGCCGACGCACCCCGGTGCGCAGGGGATGACTGGGAGGATGGCCTGGCATTGCTGCCGGGCCGCACAGCAGGCGCCGTGTCTGGCCGCGTGGGGGCGGTGGGCACGGCGTCTGCCTGTGCTCATACTCTGAGCTGCGTTTGTCTAACAGTCAACAGAAATTCTGACGGGGCACGCTCAAAAGATCATCAGTTGTGATGTTCGGTACGGAAATCGCCTGCCGAACCACCTGCGGAGCGGACCCGTCCGCCGTGCACTTCCGTGCCGGACGGGTCCGCTCCGCGGGTGCGCACCGGTGGCTCGGGTGAGGCCCGACGCCGGGCCGGAGCCGGGCTCTCAGGTGAGGTCGAACTCGCCGTCCCGGGCGCCGAGCACGAAGGCCCGCCACTCGGCCGGGGTGAAGACCAGGACCGGACCGTCCTCCTGCCGGCCGTCCCGCATCCCGATGTACCCGTCCACGAACGCGATCTGGACGTCCCCGACGCCCTGGCTGCTGCACAGCCACTCCGCCCCGGTGAAGTCCACCTTCGGCTTCCCGCTCGGCGCCAGCTCCGGCTGCGCGCCGACCACCTCGGTGTCCGTACCGCTGTTGACTGCCACTGACGATCTCCTCCCGACGGCATTCAGGAGCCAGCCTAGCCACACCCCCCGGGGCCGGTCAGCGGGTTGACGAGGACTCCCTCCCGGAGGGGAGGCTGGCCCCGGAGGAGGGCGGCCGGAGGAACGGTCGAGGGGTCTCGGGGCGACGTGGAAGCCCCGCGGGGCGACGCGGAGGGGTCTCGGGGCGACGCGGAGGGGTCTCGGGGCGTCGCAGCGGCTCCGCCGGACTCGTCCAGGCGCGGCCGAGGCGTGTCCCGACCGGCGGGCGCCGGGGGCAGCTGCCAGAGTGCTGCCAGGGCGCGCGTACGGCCCCGAACCCACCCCCCAGTCCACGACCCAGCTTTAAGGAGCAGCCGATGAGCCGCCGGGACGGAACCCGCGCCGACGTCATCCCCATCTCCGACGCCCCCTCGGCCCATCCTCCGGCGCCCCGCACCCCGCCCGTACCCACCCCGCTGCCCCGGCCCACCCCCGCCCGGCCGTCCGCGCACGGCCGGGTCGGGATCGTCCTGGTCTCGCACAGCCAGGAACTGGCCACCGCCGTACGCAACCTGGCACTCGCTTTGACCGGATCCGACTCCCCCGCGCCGGTCGCCGCGACCGGCGGCGATCCGGCCGACGGACCGGGCATCAGCGCGGTGCTGGTGGCCGCCGCCACCCGCCGGGTCGACCAGGGCCACGGCGTGGTGGTGCTCGCCGACCTGGGCGGGGCGGTCAACACCGTCCGGGCCCTGCTCTCGGACGCCGACGAGCACGGCCTGCCCTTCCCGGTCCGCTTCGCGAACGCGCCGTTCGTGGAGGGCGCGGTGGCCGCCACGGCGACCGCCACGGCGGGCGGGGACCTGGCAGCGGTGCTGGACGCCGCGGAGGAGGCCTACCGGCAGGGCAAGGCCTGACGGGCTCACAAGCCCTGAGGGCGCTCCTTGCCGTCCCAACTGAAGATCGCCGGGCCCCGGCACTCCAGGGCGTGGCGCAGCCGCTCGTGCTCGGTGTCGATCATCGGCGGCAGCTCGTCCAGTCCGAACCAGCCCACCTCCAGCGACTCGTCGTCGTTCACCCGCGCCTCACCGCCGACCGCCCGGCAGCGGAAGGTCAGCACCAAGTACTGCGTCACATCGCCGTTCGGGTAGGTGACCTGCGGAGACACGGTGACCGAGGCGAGCAGCTCGGGCACGACCACCACGCCGGTCTCCTCCAGGCACTCGCGCACCACGCCGTCGGCGGGCTGCTCACCCGGGTCGAGGATGCCGCCGACCGGCGCCCATCGGCCGTCGTCGGCCCGGCGGGCGAGCAGCACCCGGCCCTGGTCGTCCACGGCGACGGCGACGACGGCGCTCAGCCAGAGCGGCCGGGTACCGACCACGGAGCGGAGTTCGGCGAGGAAAGGGGGTATGGCCATGCGGCGCAGCCTAGCGGGCCACCTCGGCCGGTCTTCATGGGGACGGTCTCCGTACGGGCGCAGGCGGGCGAGGACGGTGAGGCCGGGGATGGGCGTCATCGCTCGCCTCGATGGCGTCCTGAGCCGCAGATCGTATTCACAGTAAGGGCAGGATGAACCGGTTGTCCGGGAATCGTGAAAGAAGGGCGGGAGATTGTCGGACGGGATGAAATTCGGTCGATCTGACCAATTTCACTCGATCTGTTGATCTATCGCTCGGCAGTTACCGCCGGCTTCCCACTCGCTTCCCGCTAGAGCGCTGCGCGGCGCCGGTCGCGGAACACGCCGAAGGCGATCCGGCCGAGCAGCAGAACGCCGGCCGCCAGGCAGCCGGCCACCGCCATCGCCCAGGCCGGTCCGTCACTGTCCGGAACGATCACGGCCACGACGATGCCCAGCGCCAGACAGGCCAAGCCGACCACTGCCAGCGGGATCTGGTGGGTGACCAGGGCTCCGCCGCTGCACGCGCGGGCCATCCGGGTCGCGCCGTGTGGGTGGACGGGATCACGGTCCGCATCTGCCATGAGCCCAAGGTACCCCGGGCACGCGCGGCGGGCAGCCCGCGGCGAGGGAGGACTACGGCACGCGGGGCAACCGGCCGAACGCGGGTGGTCCTGGCCTGCGGCCCGCGTGTTCATGCTCCACAATCAGTCCACGAAAAATCCTCGTCCCCCCGGTACAACCATCCCGGTAGGGCAGCGGTCTCAATGGCATCGAGTGATCCAGGAGCCGTTCTCGGGACGGGTGAGAACCCCCCACCGAGAACCGGAATATCCAGAGGACGGAGCCGCCGCCCCCTGGAGTCGGAGGCCGGGCTCCGTCCTCCGGCGGGACCGCCACGCCGCTCGGCGACCGAGGGGGAACCGTTGCCGCAAACCCAGTCCACCACACCGATCTCCATCGCCCGTGCCAGGCCCGTGCCCGGCGTGCGGGCGCTGCCGCCGCCCACCGGGTGGGCGGCCGACCACCACGGAACCGGCCTCCGGGGGGCCGATCACCAGGGGGCCGACCGACACGGCGCCGACCGACACGACGTCGACCACCACGGCGCCGACCGACAGCAGGCGTCCGCCACCGCGGAGCATGCCGAGACGGAACACCAGGACGCACGGGGCGAATGGCTGCGGTTCGCCCCCGTGCAACCCCTGTTCCGGGCTCGGGCCGCTCAGCGGCTCGCCGTCCTCGCCTACCACGGGGTGACCGACCACCGATCCTTCGGCGCCCAGCTCGACCGGCTGCGGAGGCTGGCCACCCCCGTCTCGCTCGAAGCCGTGCTCCAGGCCGTCACCGAGCGGCGGCCGCTGCCGCCGCGCAGCGTCCTGGTCACCTTCGACGACGCCGACCGAAGCGTCCTCACCCACGCCCTGCCCGCCCTCGACGCGCGCGGCATCCCCGCGACCGCCTTCGTCATCTCCGAGCTCATCGGCACCGAACGCCCCTTCTGGTGGCACGAGGCCGACTTCCTCGCCCGCCACGGCGGCCGCGCCCGCTCGCTCGACTGCGGCCACCCCTCCCAGCTGCTCCCCCGGCTCAAGGCCATGCCCGACCCGGACCGGCGCCGCAGCCTGCACGAACTGCGGGTCAGCGCGGACCGCCGGCCACCCCGCCAGGAGCAGCTCACCCCCGCCGACCTGCTCGCCCTGCGGGACGGCGGCGTCGCCATCGGCAACCACACCCAGGGGCACCCGTGCCTCGGCCGCTGCGACGACGCCACCGTCCGCGCCGAGATCACCGGCGCCCACGAAGCCCTCACCCACTGGCTCGGCGAACCCCCGACCGCCTTCGCCTACCCCGACGGCGGCCACGACCCCCGTGCCGAAACCGTCCTGCAGGAGCTCGGCTACCGCCTCGGCTTCCTCTCCGACCACCGCCTCGGCCCCCGCCTCCCCACCCACCCCCTCCAGATCAGCCGCCTCCAGGTCGACTCCACCACCAGCATCCGCCGCTTCGACACCATCCTCTCCGGCCTCGAACCCGCCTACCGCCGCTGGCGCCGCCAAGCGGTCGCCTGACGACACGCCCGTCGCGTGGGGAAGCCCCGGGGACCGGCTTCCCCATCCGGCGCGTACGGCCTCGCCCTGGCACGCACCTTGCCGGACAGGCAATCCGCTGACGGCCACCCGCCGCCCAGGAAGTCGGCCGGGCCGACTTCTACGCGCTCGCGAGTGGTAGACGCCGCCGGCGGCGGGACGAGGACACCCGTGCCGTCTCAGGCGTTGGGTGAGAGTCCTGGCACTACATGAGAAGTCG
>NZ_JBHVVI010000141.1:0-8691 GCF_042883685.1 Kitasatospora sp. NPDC058190 | reverse complement strand
CCCGGCGGCGGCTCCTCCTCCCGGCGCCGGGCGGTGTGCCGCCCCCGGAGGGGCGGTGCCGCGTACCCCCGTGCCTCCTGCGGCGTGTGGTGAGCTCCCTGCACCACCCGCCGACGGCGGGCCGCCCCACTTCCGGTGCCCGTTGGGCAGGCTCAGCTGTGCAACTCGTGCGCGCGGTGGCGGGCAGCGGGACCCGGAGGCTGTGCCGCTCGGGCACGGGCCGTGCCCGAGCGGCCATGCCTGGAGGAGAGCCAGGTCGGCGCGGCCCCGAGCATCACTGAAGAAGGCCTGCGCGAGCGGCCGAGGACCTGCCGGCCAGCTGGGGAACCACAGCGAGAAAGGTCCGCCCGACCAGGTGCCGTCCGTGCGGAGCGGAAGCCGGACGGTGGTGCCTCTCAGCCACGGGCCGCGCCCGAGCGGCCCCGCGTGCGGGCAGCGCCCGCTTCCGCGCGGTGTCGGACACCGACGGAGAAAACCACCTCGCACAGGAAGTCGATCAGGCCGACTTCCTGTGCGCTCTCAGACACCGGGCGACAGGCGCCGGGCGAGAGGTTGCGCTGCACGAGACGTCGGCCTGGGCGGCTTTCGGTCAGCGGATGAGGGTGGCGAGGGTGCGGCCCTGGGGGTAGAGGGCCGCGGCGGCGGGGAGGGTCGCGGGGCTGCCGGCGTGGAGGACGGTGAGGGTGCCGGTGCCGGTGCCGGTGGGGTCGGTGATGCGGCGGAGGGCCTGGGCGGCGACGGCGTCGGCGGAGCCGAGGAGGGTGAGGGCCGGGGAGGCGGTGGGGGCGACGGCGGCGCGGATGCGCTCCTCGACGAGTTCGTAGTGGGTGCAGCCCAGGACGAGGGTGTCGGTGCCCACCGGTGTGCGGGCGGCGGCGTCCGCGATGGCGGCCGTGATGGCGTCGTCGTCCCCGTGCTCGACGGCGTCCGCGAGGCCCGGGCAGGCGACCTCGGTGACCTCGGCGGTGCCGCCGAAGTCGCGGATCAGGCCGCGCTGGTAAGCGCTGCCGGTGGTGACCGGGGTGGCCCAGATGGCGACGCGGCCGCCGAGCGCGGCGGCGGGCTTGATCGCCGGGACGGTGCCGATGACGGGCAGTCCGGGCTCCAGCTCGGCGCGCAGGGCGGCGAGCGCGTGGACCGAGGCGGTGTTGCAGGCGATCACCAGGGCGTCCGGTTCGTACGCGGCGGCGGCCCGGCAGCAGCCGAGGGCCAGTTCGGTGATCTCTTCGGGCGTGCGCGGTCCCCACGGCATCGAGGCCGGGTTGGAGGAGAGCACCAGATCGGCGTCCGGGCGCAGCTTCCGAAGGGCGGCGGCGGCGGCCAGCAGACCAATTCCGGAGTCCATCAGTGCGATCTTCACAGGGCAAGACTTTAGTCGATGCGCCCGCCGGAGCCGGTTCTGCGGCAGACTGCCGGGGTGACCGCCCTGCTGTGGATCGCCGCGTTCTCCCTGCTGGTCTGGCTCTGGCTGGCGTGCTGCCACGGCTTGTTCTGGCGCACCGACGTACGGCTGCCGCCGCGTCGCCCGCCGGTGCGGTGGCCGCAGGTGGCGGTCGTGGTGCCGGCCCGGGACGAGGCGGCGGTGCTGCCCCTGAGCCTGCCGACGCTGCTGGCGCAGAAGTACCCGGGGCGGGCACGGGTCATCGTGGTGGACGACCACAGCTCGGACGGCACCGGCGCGCTGGCCGCGGGGCTGCGGACGATGGACGGGCTGGAGCTCACGGTGACCACCCCTCCCCCGCTGCCGCCGGGCTGGACGGGCAAGCTGTGGGCGCTGCGGCACGGGGTGGAGCTGGCCGGTCCGGACGTCGAGTACCTGCTGCTGACGGACGCGGACATCGCGCACGGCCCGGATTCGCTGGCCGAGCTGGTGGCCGCCGCCGAGAGCAACGGGCTCGACCTGGTGTCGCAGATGGCCCGGCTGCGGGTGGCGACCGGCTGGGAGCGGCTGATCGTCCCGGCCTTCGTCTACTTCTTCGCCCAGCTCTACCCGTTCCGCTGGAGCAACCGACCCGGTTCCCGGACGGCGGCCGCGGCGGGCGGCTGCTCGCTGGTGCGGCGGGCGGTGCTGGAGCGCGCCGGCGGGGTGGCGGCTATCCGGGGCGCGGTGATCGACGACGTGTCGCTGGCCCGGGCGGTGAAGTCCTCGGGCGGGCGGACCTGGCTGGGTCTGGCCGACGAGGTGGACAGCGTCCGCCCGTACCCGCGGCTGGAGCAGTTGTGGCGGATGGTGTCGCGCAGCGCGTACGCCCAGTTGAAGCACTCGCCGCCGCTGCTGCTCGGGACGGTGCTGGGGCTGACGCTGGTGTACCTGGTGCCGCCGGTGGCGGCGGTGGCCGGGCTGGTGGCCGGGGCGCCGGCGGTGGCGGCGGCGGGCGGGGCGGCCTGGGCGCTGATGGCGGGGACGTACCTGCCGATGGTCCGGTACTACGGGCAGCCGGCCGCCGCCGTGCTGCTCCTGCCGTTCACGGCCGCGCTGTACCTGCTGATGACGGTGGACTCGGCGGTGCAGCACTGGCGCGGCCGGGGCGCGGCCTGGAAGGGCCGGACCTACTCGCGGACGTGAGGAGCGGGCGTGAGGAGCGGGCGTGAGGAGCGGGCGTGAGAAGCCGGCACGGGAGGCGGGGCGCGGGGCGGGGGCGCGAGGAGCGGGCATGAGGAAAGCCCGGGCGTTCCGGGCCGGACGGATCCATACTGCTCGGATGGACCGTCAGCAGCTCTCCCGCCTCGCCCACGCCCACCACCCGATCGCGGCCCCGCTGGCGGACGGGTCGGTGGCCCGGCTGTTGGACCGCGCGCTCGCCGGGCAGGAGTCCGGCCGGGCGCTGGATCTGGGCTGCGGCGAGGGCACCTGGCTGCTGCGGGCGCTCGCCGGCCGGCCGGGCTGGCGGGCGGTGGGGGTGGACCTGGATGCGGAGGCGCTGACCCGGGCCCGGGAGACGGCCACCGCGCTCGGCGTGGTCCGCCGGATCGGCCTGCACCACCTGGACGCCCGGGAGTTCACCGCCAAGGAGCCCTTCGACCTGGTGCTGTGCGTGGGCGCCACCCACGCGTTCGACGGGCTGCTGCCGACGCTCGCGGCCGCCCGGGAACTGCTGGCCCCGGGCGGCCGGTTGCTGGTCGGCGAGGGGTTCTGGGAGCGCGAGCCGTCCCAGGCCGCGCTGGACGGGCTGGGCGCCGTCCGGGAGGACTTCGCGGACCTGGCGACCACCACGGACCGGGTGCTCGCAGACGGCTGGACCCCGGTGTACGGACACGTCAGCACCGCGCGGGAGTGGGACGACTACGAGTTCTCCTGGGCGGGTTCGCTGGCCGAGTGGGCGCTGGACCACCCGGACGACCCGGGCGCGGTGGCCGCCCGCGAGGCCGCGGACCGCCACCGCGCCGAGTGGCTGCACGGGTACCGCGGGATGCTCGGCTTCGTCACCTACCTGCTGCGGCGCGACTGAACCACCGCACGGAGACCGCTACTTCGGCCTACTTCTGCGTGCGGGCGAGGAAGTCGTCGATCAGCGGGGCGATTTCGGGCAGTTTCTCCTCCAGCGCGAAGTGCCCGGTGTCGAAGACGTGCAGCTCCGCCTCGGGCAGGTCGCGCAGGTAGGCGCGGGCGCCGGCCTCGGTGAAGAACGGGTCGCCCAGCCCCCAAACCACCAGCGTGGGCGGCTGGTTGGCGCGCAGCCAGGCCTGCCACTCGGGGTAGAGCTCGACGTTGGAGAAGTAGTCGAGGGCCAGTTCGACCTGGATGTCCTTGCGGCCCGGCAGGTCGAGGAAGTGCTGGTCGAGCGTCCAGCCGTCGGGGGCGACCAGACTCGGGTCGCCGGTGCCGCCCTCGTACTGGCTGCGGGTGATGTCCAGGGTGAGGATCGAGCGGGCGACGTCCCCGGCGCCCGGGACGCCGCGCTTGTTGGCGATGAACTCCCTTGCCCGGTCGGAGAGCCCTTCCTCGTAGGCGTTGCCGTTCTGGACCACCAGGCCGGTGATCCACTCCGGCCGGCGGGTGGCCAGGCGCAGGCCGACGGGTGCGCCGAAGTCGAAGACGTACAGCGCGAAGCGCTCCAAGCCGAGTGCGAGGCAGAAGCGTTCGACCACGTCGGCGAGGGTGTCGAAGCGGTAGTGGAAGGCGTCGGGCGCGGGGCTGTCGCTGTGACCGAAGCCGGGGTAGTCGGGGGCTATCAGCCGGTAGCGCGTGCCGAGTGCGTCGAGCAGCCGGGCGTACTGGTGCGAGGCGGAGGGGAAGCCGTGCAGCAGCAGGAGGACGGGGGCGTCGGCCGGACCGGTTTCGCGGTAGAAGACGCGCAGGCCGTCGAGGTCGACGTGGCGGTGGTGGACGTGCGGGATCGTCAGCTCGCTCATGCTAACCATTAAATTAGATTTGAACGGTTAGTCAAGGGCGGGCTGACCACACATCATCGACGCCAGAAGGAGCTCAGTGCTTCGGCAACTGCTCCTGCTGCACCAGATGGTCCAGCACCTCGGGCATCGCGTCGACGCCGCCCGCCTTGGTCGGCGAGGTGCGGTACTCGCCCTGGACGACCACGGTGGGCAGCTCGTTGATGCCGTACCGGACGAACTGGGCGGCCGCGTCGTCCACCGACTGCCCGACCTCGGCGGAGCGGTAGGTCCGGCCGAACAGCTCGGCGTCGACACCGTGGCGCACCGCCCAGTCGGTGGCGGCGGACTCGGCGGTGAGGTCGGCCCGGTCGTTGTGGATCGAGCGGAACGCAGCGGCCTGCAGGCGCTCGACCAGACCCAGGCGCTCCAGCGTGTAGTACAGGCGCGCGTGGGCACGCTGGGCACCCTCGTCCGAGCTGCCCGGCCAGACCGCCGGGACGCGGCGCAGCGCGACGTCCGCCCGGTGCTTCTCGGTCCAGGCCTGCAAGGGCTGTTCGAGCTTCTGGGAGTGGCCGCAGTCGTACCAGAAGAACTCGACCGCCTCGGTGCGGGCACTCTCACGCACCGGCTGCGGGTGGTCGAGCCTGACGAACTGGACCCCCTCGGACGGGGGTTGGTGGGACACCGCTCCGGCCTGGAGGGGGGATGCGGCGATCCCGGCGGCGACGGCGAGCAGGACGGTGGACCGCAGCAGCGACTTCGAGTTCACATCGGGAAGTCTGCTGGTGACGGCTCGTTAACGACGAGTCGCCAGAGGTCGGCGGGCCCGGAATCGCCCGAACGGCGCAGCTGGGGGCACGTCGGAGCCGCCCGTCAGTGCGAGGTGGGAGCTCCGGTCCACACCTCGGCGACCAGCCGCTGCCAGTCGTCCACCACCGCACCCAGTTCGAAGTGCTCCAGCGCGTGCGCCCGGGCGGCCGCGCCCAGGCCCGCGCGGTTGCAGGCGAGCACCTTGGCCAGCGCCTCGGCCAGGGCGAGCGGGTCCCCGGGGGCGACCAGCGCGCCGGTGGCGCCGTCCCGGACCACCTCGCGCACCCAGCCGACGTCGGTGGCGACGGCGGGCACCCCGGCCAGCGCCGCCTCGATCAGCGCGCCGGGCACGCCCTCGCTGTCGCTGGTGAGCAGCAGCGCGTCGGCGGCCCGGTAGAGCGGGACGGGGTCGGGCAGGGCGCCGAGGAAGTGGGCGCGGGCGGCGGCCGGATGGCGGGCCAGGGTCTCGCGCAGCGGGCCGTCCCCGGCGACGGCCAGCCGGACGTCGGGCAGCCGGTCGAGCACGTCGAGGGCGAGGTCGAGCCGCTTCTCCGGCGCTATGGCGCCGATCCAGGCAACCAGCAGGACGTCCGCGGGCAGGCCCAGGGCGTGCCGGGCGGCGCGCCGTTCGGCCCGGCCGTCGGCGGGCGGATAGCTCTCGGCGGCACGGGAGTTGGGGATCACCCGGACCTTGCCCCCGGGGAGCCGGAACTGCTCCTCCAGGACCTCGCGCGCCTCGTCGGTGAGGGTGGTGACGGCGGCGGCGCGGTGCATCAGCGTGGCGCCGCGCAGCCTGCGCAGCCGGTTGGCGGTCCAGTAGCGGGGGTGGCCGACCGAGACGTAGACGAAGGGGGTGCGGGTGCCGGCCAGGGCGAGGGCACAGGTGGCCAGGGTGTCGGAGCCGTGGGCGAGCACCACGTCGGCGGAGCGAGCGGCGGAGCGCAGCGCCCGCAGGGTGCCCGGACGCAGCCGACCGGGGCCGAGGACGGCGGCGGCGCGCAGCCCGGCGGCGTCGGGGCACTCCTCGCCGCAGTCCCCCGGAACGGCCGTGCCCGCGGCGCACACTTCCGGAGCGGCCGCACCCGGCCTGGCGGGTGGCAAGGCCGGGTGCGGGGCGAGGGCGCACAGCGCGGAGGCCTGACCCCGGCGGCGCAGTTCCCGGTGGAGGTCACGGGCGAAGTTCTGGGCGCCGCCCCGGCGCGAGTCGCTGATCAGGTGCAGGACACGCGGGCGGGCTCCGGCCGAATCGGCCGCCGTATGGTCGGGCATGGACAGACCTTGGCACAGCACCACGCCGGGTACAGCCCCTTCGCGCAACCTGGCGGTGGCCCGTGCGCCGGCGCCCGTACACCCGATGTGCGCTGAAGACCCGCCGTCGTGCGCCGGTTGCGACCGCTGTGCGCCCCGTCTCGCCTCCGACAGCTCCGACCGACCGCCCTCCGCTCCGCCGCACGCCGCCTCAAGTACCGGCTCACGCCCGCCGGTTCACCGACCTGGGCGCCGCCGACAGGCCGGTGCGCGGAGCCGCCCGCACGCCGACCGGGAGGGTCGGATACGGCCGGGCGCGGCCAGGCCTGGCAGGTCGGCCGGTTAGGCGGATCGGGTGAACGCGGTTGGACCTCGGCCCGGACCGCTCGGCAGGATGTCCGGCCGGGGCTGCCCCGTGCCGCCCCGTCTCCCTCTTCCCCGTTCGGATTTGGAGTCACCCGGTGTTCAAGGGATTCCGCAGCTTCCTGCTGCGCGGCAACGTGGTGGACCTCGCGGTCGGCATCGTGATCGGTGCGGCCTTCACCGCCGTCGTCACCGGGTTCGTCAGCGCCTTCCTCACCCCGCTGGTCGGGGTAGCCGCCGGGGCGGTCGGCGACTTCACCCAGAAGACCTTCGAGGTGGGCGGCACCAAGTTCCCGTACGGCCTCTTCGTCAACGCGCTGATCGGGTTCGTGCTGGTCAGCGCGGTGATCTACTTCGCCGTGGTCGTGCCGGTCGGCAAGCTGCAGGCGCGCTTCGAGGCGGCCAAGCCCGCGCCGACCGCCAAGGTGGACTGCCCGGAGTGCCTGAGCCCGATCCCGGCCGCCGCGATCCGCTGCTCCTTCTGCACCTCCGAGGTCGCCGCCCGGCCGGGCCTGCCCGCGCAGAGCCAGGCGCTGCAGTCGCACTGACGGCCCCGCAGGCGTCGTCCGGCTCATCAGCCCGGCCCATCCTGCGGATCGAGGTCCGGATCGAGGTCCGGGCGCCCGGATCGACGTCCGGCTCACCCCCCGGATCGACGTCCGGATCGCCCGCTCTGGGCTCTGACGGGAAATTTATTCCCGAAACATTCACGAGCCCTCGTCCTGCCGTCGGCGGGGGCTCGAATGCGCCGGCGCACGCCCTGTCCGCAAAAGTTTCTCCGCAGCGTCCACAGCCGTCTACCGCCCGGTCACCACTAGGTCTCGCGGGGCCCATGTCCGGGTGCTGTTCGATCACTGACGGGACGTCAGGGCTGTCCGGAACTGGATGCCGATATGTCCGTTCTTCCTACTTTCGAAACCTTTGTGCGAGCGAAGACTGTGTAAACACTCGAACTGCTCCCCCTCCCACTCTCCTCAGCAGGCGCATTGTGGGCTTACCGTATGCCCCATGACCTCGCCCCGCTCCTACGACGGAGTCGGCTACCCCTCTCCGTCCTTCTCCTCCGGCACGCCGATTTACGACAGCCTCGTGGCTGAGCGCGGCGTCCCCCAGATCGCACCCATCAACGTGCCGGCCGCCCTGCCGCCGGCGCTGTCGTCCGGATACGGAACAGGCGTCGGCCCGTCCTACGAGAACCGGTACGGCAACGGGTACGAGAGCGCCGGCAGCAACCTCCCCGCGCTGCCGCCCGCCCGCCTCGCCCTGGGCCCCGGCCCGAGCAGCGGCCCCTCCGCCGGCCCCGCCACGGCGTACATCCCGGCGCAGCCCGCTCCGGCGTACGCCGCCGCCCCGCAGCCGGCGGTCCCCGGTTACGGCGCCCCCCAGCCGTACCAGCGACCGCAGCCCAGCGCCCCCGCGTTCGCGCAGACCGCCAGCGGCGGCTACCAGCCGACCGGTGGCCAGAGCTTCGGCGGCCAGAACACCTTCATCGGCCAGGGCGGCCCGCAGACCTTCGGCGCGCAGCCGACCGGCGGCCCGGCCGGTTTCGGCCACGGCCAGCCCGGCGGCCAGCCCCAGGGCGGTCCGCAGAGCTTCGGCGGGCAGCAGTCCTTCGGCGGCCCGAACCCGGCCGGCCCCGGCTTCCAGGGCCAGGGCGGCGACCAGGGCTTCGGCGGCGCCCAGCTGCGCCCGGCCATGGCACCGGTCGCGCCGGTCCGCCCGATGCAGCCGCAGCGCCCGGGCCCGTACGGCGAGCCCGCCAACTTCCAGGGCGGCTACCAGCCGCAGGGTCAGGGCTACTGAGCCCCTGGCATCCCGGGGCCGAACCCCCATCGGCCCGCACCCGCACCACCTGAGCACCACCCGGCGACCCCTGAACGCCGGGCGAACGGAGAAACGGGTCATCCACGGACCGCCCGGTACGCCCCCCACCGCGGT
>NZ_JBHVVI010000140.1:0-21275 GCF_042883685.1 Kitasatospora sp. NPDC058190 | reverse complement strand
CCAGCGGCGTGACGGGCTGCACGAGGTCGCAGCTGACCGAGAGCAGCGGGGTGCCGACGGCGCCGCGCGCGGCCGCGCCGAGCCGCTCGACCACCAGGTCGAAGGGCACCTGGTGGTGCTGCTGCGCGTCGAGCAGCGCGCCGCGCACCAGGGCGAGCGCCTCGGCGAAGGAATCCTCCCCGGCCAACTCCGCGCGCACCGCAAGGGTGTTGACGCCGAGGCCGACGGTCCGGCGCAGTTCGGGCCGGGCGCGGTGGCCGCTGGCGCAGCCCAGGGTGAGGTCGTCCTGTCCCGACGCGGTGCGCAGGGTGGCGAAGGCGGCGGCGAGCACGACGGCGAACAGCGTGGCGCCGTGCCGAGCGCCGAGCTGCCGCAGACCCTCGACGGTGGCGGGGTCGAGTGGTGCGGCGTGCAGGGCGGCGCGGCGTTCGCGGGCGCCGGGCGGGACGGGCCGCAGCAGCGGCAGCGGCCGGGCGCCGGCCAGGTGGGCGGCGCGGGCGTCGGCGGCGGCGGTGAGTTCGGTGTCGCGGGCGCGCTCCTGTCGGGCGTACTCGGCGTACGGCAGTCCTGGCGACGGAAGCCGCGGCTCGACGCCGTCGCGGGCGGCGGTGTAGAGCTCGGCGAGGTCGGCCGCGAGGACGGGCAGGGAGCCGCCGTCGACGGCGATGTGATGGATCGTCAGCAGTAGGCTGTGGTCCTCGGGCCCGTGTCGGAGCAGCAGGGCGCGCAGCACCGGGCCGGCGGCGAGGTCGAAGGGCCGGGCAGCCTCGGCGGCGAGCCGGTCGGTGCCGTCCGCGTCCACGATCGGCAGCGGCACCGGGCCGGCCGGCTCGATCTGCTGGTACGGCTGGTCGCCCCGGCGCGGGTAGCGGGTGCGCAGTGCGGCGTGCCGTTCGGTGAGGGCGGTGAGCGCGGCGGCCAGGGCATCCGGGTCGAGCGGGCCGCGCAGCCGGGTGGCGATCGGGACGTTGTAGAGGGCGCCGCCCTGGCCGAGGTGGTCCATCAGCCACATCCGCTGCTGGGCGTGGGAGAGCGGGGCCGGGCCGAGGGTGTCGGCCGCCGGGCGGTCGGGCGCGGTGGTGGCGCGGCGGTGGCGGGCGCGGCGCAGCAGGTCGCTCTGGCTGGTGCTGCTCATCGGTCGGCTCCCGGGGTGTCGTCGGCGGCCCGCAGGGCGAGCTCCAGCAGTTCGGCCTGGCCGGCCACGGTGGGGTGGCCGAGGAAGTCGGCGAGGGAGAGTTCGACGCCGAGGTCCTCGCGCAGGTCGTCGACGACCCACATGGCGAGCAGCGAGTGGCCGCCCTCGGCGAGGAAGTCGGCGGCGGGGTCGGTGATCCGGCGTTCCAGGGCGCGGCTCCAGGCCTCGGCGACGGCCTGCTGGATCGGGGTGAGCGCGGCCTCGACCGGCCCGGGGGCGACGGTCGGGTCCGGGGCGGTGGCGAGCGCCCGCCGGTCGACCTTGCCGCTGCCGGTGAGCGGTAGCGCGTCGAGGACGGTCCAGGCGGTGGGTACCAGGTGGGCGGGCAGCCGCTCGGCGAGCAGGCCGCGCAGGGTCTCGACGGCCGGCCGGGCTCCTTCGGCGAGGACCACGCAGGCGGTGAGCGCGGCGTCGCCTTGCCCGGCGCGGCGGACCACCACGGCCGCCTCGGCGACCTCGGGGATCCGCAGCAGCGCGTGCTCGACCTCGCCGGGCTCGATCCGGAAGCCCCGGACCTTGACCTGGTCGTCGGTGCGGCCGTGGAACTCCAGGACGCCGTCGGGCCGTTGGCGCACCAGGTCGCCGCTGCGGTAGGCGCGGCCGTGGCCCGGCAGCTCGCGGAAGCGCTCGGCGGTCAGCTCGGGCCGGTTGAGGTAGCCCTGGGCGAGCCGCTCGCCGGCGATCCAGAGCTCACCGACCGTGCCAGGCTCCACCGGCGCGAGCCGCTCGTCCAGGACGAGGGCGCGGGCGCCGCCGAAGGGCCGTCCGATCGGGACGGCGCCGAGCTCGCAGTCGGCCGGGGTGACCCGGTGCAGGGTGGTGAAGGTGGTGGCCTCGGTGGGCCCGTACCCGTTGTAGAGCTCCAGCCATGGGAAGGCCCGCAGCACCGCCCCGGCGTGCTCGGCGGACATCGCCTCGCCTCCCACGACGACGGTGCGCAGCACGCCGAAGATCCGCGACTGCTTGGCGGCCAGGTGGTGGAAGAGCGCGGTGGTGAGGAAGACGGTGGTGACGCCGAACCGCTCGACGTCGCGCACGAGTTCCTCGGTGGAGGGCCGCTCGGCCGGGGAGATCGCGACGGCGGCGCCCCGGGCGAGCGGGGCCCACAGTTCGAAGGTCGCGCCGTCGAAGGAGACGGTGGAGTGGACGAGCATCCGGTCGCGTGGGCCGAGGGCGACCGCGTCGGGGGCGGTGACCAGGTCGGCGACGGCACTGTGCGGGACGAGCACGCCCTTGGGACGGCCGGTGGAACCGGAGGTGTAGTAGACCAGGGCGGGTGCGGCCGCCTCGGCGGCGTCGGGCACCGCCGTGGCGGCGGCCTCGGTGCCGCGCTCGGTCAGCACCAGGGTGCGTTCCTCGGGCAGTCCGGCCTCGGCGAGCAGCGCCTTGTCGCCGAGGACGAGGCGCGCGTCCGCGTCGGCGGTCATCTCGGCGATGCGCGGGCGCGGGTAGGCCGGGTCGAGCGGGACGATATGTCCGCCGGCCCGCCAGACGGCGAGCTGGGCGACGGCCAGGCGGGCCGAGCGGGCGCAGAGCAGGCCGACGGCGCTGCCGGGGCCGATCCCGCGCGCGGCCAGCACGGCGGCCAACCGGCCGGAGGCGTCCAGGAGTTCGCGGTAGGTCAGGTAGGTGGAGCCGTCGGTCACGGCGAGCGCGCTCGGGTGCTGCTCGGCCTGCCGGGCGATCAGGGCCGGGAGGGTGGCGAGGGCGGGGAGGGTGGGCGTCATGGCTGCTTCTCTTCCGGGCGCCCCGGCGGCAGGGCCGGGGCGCCGGTGGTCAGGTGGACGGTCGGGGCCGAGGGCCCGTCTCTCGGGTTGTGCGGGCCCGGCGAGGACCCGCGAGACAGGCCTCAGGCGACGGAGGTGCTGGGCATCCGCTCCTCGACCAGCCGCGCGACCGCCCGCAGGTCGGGCTGGCGCAGCAGCAGGGCGGCGCGCAGGCGGACGCCGAACTCCCCCTCCAGGGCTTCCAGCAGTCGGGCGGCGGCGAGCGAGTTTCCGCCAGACGCCAGGAAGTTGTCCCCCGGACCGAGGTCGGCGCGGCCGATCAGCTCGCGGCAGAGCTTCAGCACGGTGCGCTCGACCGGGGTGTCACCCTCGTCGGTCACGTCGGTCACGTCGGTCTCCGAGGTCTCCGAGCCCACGGGGAACGACTCCTCGGCGGCGAGCAGCGCCGCGCGGTCCACCTTGCCGTTGGCGTCCAGCGGGTAGCGATCGACCAGCCGGACGACCGAGGGCACGGCCTGCTCGGGCAGCCAGGGCCGCACCGCGTCCAGCAGGTCGGCGGGCTCGACGGGCTCTACACCGCCCGCAAGGCCGTCCTCGGCCTGGACGAAGGCGAGCAGCCGTACGCCGCCCGCAAGCGCGGCCTGGGCGGCGACCACGGCCCGGCCCACCCGCGGGTCGCGCTCGAAGGCGGCCTCGACCTCGGCGGGTTCGATCCGCACCCCGCTGACCTTGACCTGGTCGTCCAGGCGCCCGTGGAACTCCAGCACGCCGTCGGCGCGCATCACCACCCGGTCCCCGCTGCGGTAAACCCGGTCGATGCCCTCCACACCGCGCGGCACCTCGACGAAACGGCGGGCGGTCAGCTCGGGGTCGAGGTACCCGGCGGCCAGGCCCCGGCCGCCGATCCGCAGCTCGCCGGCCTCTCCTCTCGGGACGGGGCGGCCCTGCTCGTCGGTGACCAGGACCACCGCGCCCGGGACGGGCAGCCCGATCGGCGGCGCGCCGTCGCCGTGGTCGCCGCCGGGGGCCATGGTGTGCACGGTGGTGGCGACGGTGGCCTCGGCGGGGCCGTAGGCGTTGTGGACGGTCGCGGTGACGTCCGGCCCGGGGGCGCGGCGCAGCCGGTCGCCGCCGACCATCAGGTGGCGCAGCGCGAGTCCGGCGGGCCAGGGCCGGCCGAGAACGGGCTCGGCCAGCGGGGTGGGCAGCACGGTGGCGGTGATCCGGGCCTCGCGGAACCAGTCGGTGAGCGCGCCGGAGTCCCAGCGCACGGCCTCGGGGGCGACGACGAGCGCCGCGCCGGAGGTGAGGCCGGCCCACAGCTCCAGCAGGTGCGGGTCGAAGGCCACCCCGATCAGCAGGCTGTGCCGGGCGCCGGGGCCGAGGCCGGTCAGTTCGCGGTACCAGTGCAGCAGCGCGCCGAGCGCCGGTTCGGTGACGGCGACGGCCTTGGGCGTGCCGGTGGAGCCGGAGGTCAGCACCGCGTAGTGGGTGCCGACCGGTACGGCCGCCTGGTCGCCGGAGGCCAGTACGGCCTCCACCGCGCCGGTGGCGGGCAGGTCCAGCGACAGCCGCTCGCCGCCGGCGGGCAGCACGGTCGGCTCGCCGACCAGGCAGGCGGGCCGCAGCTGTTCGGCGACGGCCTGCAGCCGCCGCTCGCCCGGGCGCGGGCCGAGCGGCAGGTGGACGGCGCCGAGTTTGGCGGCGGCCAGGGTGACGGCGACCAGCGCCACCGAGTGGCCGAGGCAGACGCCGACCAGGTCGCCCTTGCCGACCCGGCCGCGTAGGGTCTCGGCGACGGCGTCGGCGAGGCGGTCGAGCTCGGCGTAGCTGTAGCTCTGTTCGCCGTCGATCAGGGCGGGTGCGTGCGGGGTGCGGTGCACCCAGCCGGTGAACAGGTCAAGGACCCCGCCGTCCTGGTGCGGACGGCCGTACCCGATGCTCAGGGATTCCATCATCGACTCCAGATAAGTGACTAGCCGTCAGTTCAGGCCCATGGAACGGGCGATGATCACCTTCTGGACCTCGGAGGTCCCCTCGATGATCGTGGTCATCCGGACATAGCGGTACAGGAATTCCAGCGGGTGGCCGCGCACCCAGCCGGTGGCGCCGTGCACCTGGAGCGAGCGGTCCACCGCGCGCACGGCCGTCTCGGAGGCGGTGAGCTTGGCGAGTGCCGCGTTCTCGGGTGCCTCGCTGCCCTCGTCCACCAGCCGGGCGCAGGCGAGGGTGAGCAGCTTGGACGCTTCCACCTCGGCGCGGGTGGTCACCAGGTGCTCCTGGACGTGCTGGTACTCGCCGATCACCCGGCCGAAGGCGCGCCGCTCGCGGGCGTACTCGACCCCGGCGCGCAGCGCGTACTCGGCGATGCCGTTGCACATCGCCGCAACGACCAGGCGGCCCCGGGAGAGGCTGTCCATGGCGAGGGCGGTGGCCGCCGCGATGCCCTCCTCGCCGCCGATGACGGCCTCCGGGCCGACGCCGACCTGGTCGAGCAGCAACTCGAACAGCGGCTCGCCGGACATGCCCTCGTAGCGCTGGCCGATCCGCAGTCCGGGCTGGTCCATCGGCAGCACGAAGGCGGTGGCCCCGGCGGTGGGCCCGGCGCCGTCGCCGAGGTCGGTGGCGGCGACCACCAGCGCGATCCCGGCGTGCTCGGCGTTGCTGACGAAGGTCTTGCGCCCGTTCAGCACCCAGCCGTCACCGGTGCGCACGGCAGTGGTGGTGAGCCGGAACGCGTCCGAACCGGCCTGCGGCTCGGTCAGCGCCAGGCAGCGGGTCTGCTCGCCGCGCACCAGCGGAACGAGGTGGCGCTCGATCTGCTCGGGGGTGCCGTGTCGCAGCAACGGGCTGGGACCGTCGGAGCCGGCCAGCGCGTACGGGGCGAGCACGCAGCCGCTTCGTCCGGCGGCGTGGTGCAGTAGCACGACGGCGGTGAACGGCATGTCGGCGCCGCCGAGTTCCTCCGGGTAGTCCCCGGCGTAGAAGCCGAGGGCGGCGGAGCGCTTGCGCACATAGGCCCGCAGGTCGGCCGGGACCTGGTCGGCGGTCTCGGGCAACTCGGCGGCGAGCGGCACGAGTTCGCGGCGCACGAAGCTCTCGAAGGCGTCGACGAGTTCGCGGTGGCCGGCTTCGAGGACGGCGGAAGGGGCACTCACTTGGAGCCTCCGGCGAGGACGCGGGCCTGGTCGGCCAGCACGGCGTGGCGGAACAGGGTGCGCAGCGGCGGACGGCTGCCCAGGTGCGGCTCCAGGAAGGCGGCCAGCTGGGCGGCGAGCAGCGAGTGGCCGCCGACCTCGAAGAAGTGCGAGTCCGCGGTGAAGCGGTCGTGGCCGAGCACCTCGCGCCAGGCGGCGGCGATCAGTTCCTGGCCAGGGTCGGCGAAGGCGCTGGGCGCGCTCTCCTGCTGCTCGGGGGTCTCGTCGGCGAACCGGGCGAGGGCGACGCGGTCGGGCTTGCCCCCGGGCAGGGTGGGCATCGAGGGGACGGCCGTCCAGGAGGCCGGGACGAGTCCGCCGGGCAGCTGGCGGGCCAGTGCCGTGTGCAGGGCGGCCTGGTCGGGGCGGTCGGTGCCCTCCAGGAAGCCGACCAGGCGCGGACCGGTCCGCGGGTCGGTGTGCAGCAGCACGGCGCAGGAGCGGCCGCCGAGTTCGGCGGAGGCGGCGGCCTCGATCTCCTCCAGTTCGATCCGGTGGCCGCGCAGCTTGACCTGGTTGTCGGCGCGGCCGAGGAACCGCAGTCGTCCCTCGGTGTCGCGGTAGCCGCGGTCGCCGGTGCGGTAGACCCGCTCGCCGCCGAGCGCGGGGACGGTGGTGAAGCGGGCGGCGGTGGGCTCCGGCAGGCCGACGTAGCCCTCGGCCAACAGGTCGCCGCCGACGACGAGTTCACCGACGCAGCCGGCCGGGAGCGGGCGCAGCGTCTCGTCCAGGACGTGGATCCGCACGCCGTCGATCTCGGTGCCGAGCGGGATCTCGCCGTCCTCGGCGACGTCGGCCTCGGTGATCCGGTGGACGGTGGAGGTGACGGTGGCCTCGGTGACGCCGTACGCGTTGAGCACGGTGGTGGCCCCGGTCAGGCCGGCCAGCGCCCGGGCGGGCAGGCGCTCGCCGCCGAGGACGAGCAGCCTGGGCGTCCAGCGGCCGTCGCGCAGCGCCTCGCGCAGGTCCTCGCGCACGCCGAGCAGGTAGCTGGTCGGCAGGTTGGCGACGGTGACGCCGCGGGCGGCGAGTACGGCCACCAGCTCCGGGCCGGTGGGCACCTCGCGCTGTGGCACCACGAGTGCGGCGCCGACCGCGAGGGCGGGCAGCACCTCCTCCAGGGCCACGTCGAAGGACGGCCGGGCGAACAGCAACACCCGGTCGGCGGACGTGAGTTCGTAGCGGGCGGCGATCGCGGCGACGTACCCGGCCAGCGCCTCCCGGCCGACCAGGACGGGCTTGGGCACGCCGGTGGAGCCGGAGGTGTGGATGACGTAGGCGGCGCCCTCCAGCACGGCGGCGGGCTCGGCCTTCGGAAAGGCGGGGCCGTCCAGCAGCGCCGGGGTGACGCCCTCGGCGGGCAGCGCGAGCGCGCTCTGCCGGGTGGCCAGGACGAGCGCGGGGGCGAGGCGTTCCAGCAGCAGGCCGAGCCGGGCGGCCGGGTCCTCGGTGGACAGCGGCGCGTAGACGGCGCCGAGGCGCAGACAGGCGAGCAGGGCGACCACACTGTCGGCGCCGCGCGGCAGGACGGCGGCCACCGGCTGGCCGGGGGTGACCCCGGCGGCGCGCAGCCGCTCGACCAACTCGCCCACGCGCCGGTCGAGTTCGCCGTAGCTGATGCGCTCGGCGCCGGCCAGCAGGGCGAGCGCGCCGGGGTCGTGGGCGGCGGCCGGGTCGAGCCCGACCGGGGTGACGGGGGCGGCCGGCTCGGCCTCGGGCGCGGGGGCGAGCTCGGCGAGCGGCGCCTCCGGCCGGTCGAGGTAGCGACGCAGCAGCTCCAGCAGGCGGTCGGCCAGCAGCACCGCCTCGGCCTCGCCGAAGAGGTCGGCGTCGTAGTCCCAGACCAGGGTCATCCCGGCGGCACCGTGCTTCTCGCCGACCACCCGGCGGTCGTCGGGCAGCAGCACCAGGTCGAGGTCGAAGCGGGTGGTGCCGGTGTTGAAGCCCTCGTAGAGCGAGACCTCCAGGTCGGGTGCCTGGACGTCGGGCAGGGCGGCGTCGTGCGCGCTGAACATCACGTTGAACAGCGGGTTGTCGGCGCCGCCGGTGTGCAGCCCGAGGCGGCGGGTCAGCTCCTGCACCGGCAGGTCCTGGTGCGGCAGGGCGCGCAGCAGGACGTCGGTGGTCTCGTCCACGGCCTCGGTGCCGGGGGCGGCCGGGTCGAGCCGAAGGCGCAGCGGCACGGTGTTGACGAACATGCCGACGGTGCTCTCGAAGCCCTCCGGCCGGTTGCCGACGGCGGTGCCCACCACGAGTTCGCGGTGGCCGCTGTGGCGGCGCAGCAGTTCGGCGAACAGGGCGAGCAGGGTGCTGAACGGGGTGTGGCCGTCGGCCTTGCTGCGCTCGCGCAGCCGCTCGGCGAGGTCGGCGCCGATCGACTGGCGCAGCTGGCCACCGCGGTGGCGCCGCTCGACGCCGGGCCGGGCCAACCCGGGCAGCGTGACCTCGCGCGGGGCGTCGGCCAACTCCCGGGCCCAGAAGACGAGGTCGCGCTCGCGGGTGGTGGGGTCGACGGAGCGGCGGGCGTGCTGCTCGTACGAGGGGGCGGTGGGCAGCTCGTACGGCCGGCCGAGGACGCGGGCGCGGTAGACGGTGAACAGGTCGCGCAGCAGGATGGCGAAGGAGTGGCCGTCGTGCACGAGGTGGTGCTCGACGTGGATCAGCCGGTGGTGGTCCTCACCGAGGCGGACCAGGTGCCAGCGCAGCAGCGGCGCCCGGAAGGTGTCCAGCGGCTCCTCGGCCTCGGCGGCGAGCAGCCGGCGGAAGGCCGCCTCCGGGTCGGTCTCGGCGGTGAAGTCGCTGTGGCGGAGCTCCGGTTGGCAGTTCTCGGCGACCCGCTGGCCGGGCAGGCCTTCCGGCCGGGCCACCAACTCCAGCCGCAGGCCCGGGTGGTGGCCGAGGACGGCGGCGAGGCCCGTGTGCAGCGCGTCCCGGTCGAGGGTGCCCCACAGGTCGAGCACGGCGGTGAAGTTGTAGGCGCGGCTGCCTGGCAGCATCTGCTCGTGCAGCCAGACGATCTCCTGCGAGGGAGAGAGTGCGAACATGGGTGATTCCCTTGTGTGGTGGGCGTGTTGGCACCGCTGTGGCCGGGCGCGGGCCTGGGGTGGTCCCGGTGCGGCCGGTGGGGGCCGGACCGCACCGGGGTGAGGGTGCGGCCCGGGGCTTGGGGGCTGCGGTCTGGCGGTCTGTCGGTCTAGGAGAGGTGCCGGCGCAGGACGGTGAGCAGTTGCTCGAAGGCGGCCTCGGCGTCGGCGGCCGGGAAACGCTCGCTGTCCCAGGCCAGGCGGACCAGCAGCTCGTCGCCGTGCGCGGCGGCGACGGCGAGCGGTGCCGCGAGCGGCCGCCCGGCGATGTGGACCTCCCGGCCGGGGACGCCGTCGAGCTCCAACGGCGGGCGGCGGCGCAGGTCTTCCATGGTGAGCATCGCGTCCAGCGCGCCCGACCACGGGGAGCCGGCGGCGCGGGCGGCACGGACCACCTCGTCGAAGGGGGTGCCGGCGTGGTCGAGGTCGTCCCACCAGGCGTCGCAGAGCGTCTCCAGGTCGGCGGCGGGTTGCGTCGGCACGGCATGCACCAGGGTGTTGAGGAAGCAGCCGAGCGCGGCGGGCGCGCCGGGCGGGCGGCCGCCCCAGGGATAGCCGAGGGCGAGTGGGCCGTCCGCGCGGTGCAGTCGCTGGGCGGCGGCGCCGACGGCGTCCAGCAGGGCGGGGAAGACGGCGCTGCGAGCGGCGCCCTCGGCGGCGGGCAGCCGTTCGGTGAGCATGCCGGTGGCCGTGGCCGCGCCGCCGCCCGCCCCGGTCAGGCCGCCGAGCCGGCGCCCCCAGTGGGCCTGGGCGGCCGGGCCGGCGGCGGCCTCCTCGGCGACGAGCTGGAGTTCGACGGCCTCCCGGAAGTCGGCCAGGGCCTGCCGGTCGGGGCCGGGCGTGGGCGGCTCGTCCCGCCGGTAGGCCTCGGCGAGCTCGCCGACGAGCGCCCCGAGGGACTGCTCGTCACAGGCTGCGTGGTCCAGCGCGAGGGCGAGCAACTCCTCGTCCCCGTCCGGGTCCTGGGCGACCAGCAGGCGCAGCGCGGGGCCGTCGAGGGGCCAGTCCAGCAGGGCCGCGCGCAGTGCCGTCTCGGCGGTGCCGTGGCCGGCCACGGCGATCCGGGCGGCCTCGACGGAGGGCCCGCCGACCCGCAGCACGGGCGTGCCGCGGACGGTCGTGAAGCCGCCGCACAGCGCGGGGTGGCGAACGGCGACCACGGCGGCCGCACGGCCCAGCCGGGCCATGTCGAGGGTGCCGCGGGGGTAGGCGAGGAACAGCGGGACGATGTCGGAGCGGGTCAGCGGATTGAGTCGGCGGGTGATCAGGAACCGCCGCTGGGCGCCGGTCAGCGGGAGCAGCTCCACCGGGGAGTCGGCGGCGGCGGAGCGGTACCGGGCGAGGTAGGCGGCGGTGATGCTGGCGTGCACGGAACGGTCTCCGGTTTCCGGGTTCGGCTCAGGTGTTCGGGTACTCGGATGTTCAGGTGCTCGGGTCAGAGGTTCAGAGGTTCAGAGGGTCACGGGGTCACGGGCTCAGGGAGTGCTCGGGCTCGCGGCGGGCTGCTCGGCGGCCGGGGTGTCGTCCCGGGTCTGCGCCTCGGGCAGGTCGCGCATCCGCCGGAGCGGCGAGAGCAGCAGCGGCACGGGCACCAGCAGGAAGCCCGCCGCGCAGAGCCACAGGGCGGTGCGCGGCCCGGACCAGTCGGCGACGAGTCCGCCGCCGAGGGCGCCGAGCGGCATGGTGCCCCAGACCAGGAAGCGCATGGTGGCGTTCATCCGGCCGAGCAGCTCGGGCGGGCAGACGCTCTGCCGGAAGCTGACCTGCGCGACGTTGTAGGCCACCGCACCGAACAGCACCACGCCCGAGGCCAGGCCGAACGACCACACCCCCGCACCGCCCTGGGACAGCGGCCACAGGAGCGCGAACGGCGCGCTCACCAGGGTGGACAGCCAGATCAGCCGGGCCTGCCCGACCCAGCGGGCGAGCCGCCCCGCGCACAGCGCGCCGGCCAGCCCGCCGACGGCGGAGGTCGACAGCAGCGCGCCGATGGCGCCGGGCGGCAGGTCGAGCACCCGTACCCAGAAGACCGTCTGCACGGCCATCAGTACGGCGGCGAACAGGTTGGCGGTGGCGGTGGCGGTGGCGATCGCCCGCAGCAGCGGGTGTCCGAGGACGAAGCGCACGCCCTCGGCGACCTCGGCGCGCAGCGAGCGCCCGGGCTCGGGCTCCGGCCGCGCCTCCTCGACCCGGATCCGGGCGAGCAGCAGGGCGGAGGCGAGGTAACCGCAGGCGTCCGCCACGATGGCGAGCGGCGCGCCGAGCAGCTGGACCAGCCCTCCGCCGAGGCCCGGCCCGGCGATCTGCGCCGAGGACCGTACGGTCTCCAACGCCCCGTTGCCGCCGACCAGTTGATCGCGGGGCAGGACGACGGGCAGGAAGGAGTGGTGAGCCACGTCGAAGAAGACCGTGGCCACGCCGGTGACCAGCGCCACCAGGTAGAGCTGCGGCATGGTCAGCACGCCGAGGGCCGCCGCCGGCGGGATCGAGCCGACGGCGATGCAGCGCACCACGTCGGCGCGGATCAGCACCGGGAGCTTGCGCATCCGGTCCAGCCAGGCGCCGGCCGGCAGTCCGACCAGCAGGAACGCCGCGGTCTCGGCGGCGGTCAGCAGGCCCACCTCGAACGGTGTGGCGTCGAGCACCACCACCGCGACCAACGGCAGGGCGACCAGGGTGACCTGACTGCCGGTCTGGGCCACCGCGGCTCCGGTCAACAGCAGCCGGAAGTCGCGGTGACCGAGCAGACGGGCTTGGCGAAGCGTCTCGTTCATTGGTGCGACTCTCGGTCACCTCTTCGATACGCGGCAACCGCCGGAACCGTTTCCGGACGAACCACGAGTCGGCCGGATCCCGCCACTGCCGTGACCGGTCCTTGCACCTCCCCTACGGCCCCTTATGCCCCGGAGCCGATCCACGGCGACGCCGTACCCGCCCGTCGACCAGGTCAGCGCGGCCCGCCGGGGGATCCACGCCGCCCGCGAGCCCAGCGGTCCAGATCACCATCCGATATCCGGACACCACCTTTCCGGCCACCGGAGCACGTCAGTCAACTTGGCCGGATTCCACGGAGCGCTTACCGTCCGCAACCTCTCCGTGATATCGGCCTGACCGGGCCGGACCGTGGACCACAGGGCCGGCCGCTCCACCCGTGCTCCGGCCGGCGCTCCACCCGGCGCTCTGGCCGGCTCCGCGACGGGTCACCGCGAGCACCGCCATGTCGTCGTCGCGCGGCCCGCCGGTCCACCGCGCCACGTCCGCCACCAGCGCGTCCAGCGCCTCCCGGGGGCCCGCGAACGGGCCGAGCGGGGCCAGCCCGAGCACCGGGTCGTAGAACTCCCCGGCCGCGTTCCGCGCCTCGGTCACCCCGTCGGTCACCAGGAGCAGCGTGCACCCCGGCGGGAACGGCCAGGTCTCCGGCTCCGGCCGTCCCACCCCCAGCGCGCCCATCCCGAGCGGCAGTCCCGGGTCGGCGGCGTCCCACCGACACACCGGGGGATCACCGCCCAGCAGGTACGGCCCGGGGTGGCCGCAGTCCAGCGTGCGCGCGGTCCCCTCCCCCGGCGGGAACTCCACCAGCAGCGCCGTGATGAACCCCTCCAGCCGCAGCTCCTCGCTCAGCTGGGCGCTCTCCCAGGTCAACGAGCGCTCCAGCTCGTCCGCGAGCGCGGCGAGGTCCGGCGCGCGGTGCGACTCCTCCCGGAACGCGCCCAGCAGCACCGACACCGCCCCCACCGCGTGCAGCCCCTTGCCCCGCACATCGGCGATCAGCACCCGCACCCCGTACGGAGTGACCTGCAGCGCGTACGCGTCCCCGCCGATCAGTGCCTCGTCCTGGGCGGCTCGGTAACAGGCCGCGACCTCCAGCTCCCCCACCCGCCCCGGCGGCTCCGGCAGCACCGCCCGCTGCGCCGCCTCCGCCACCGACCTCACCCGCGCCAGCCGCCGCCCGTGCCGCGCCACCACCCGGTTCACCCCGACCCCGAGCAGCGCCGCGAACACCGTGTTCGCCAGCTCCAGGTATCCGGCCCTGGTCCCGATCGACCCGTCCTGCGAGGACAGCACCAGGATCCCGGTCACGGTCGCCACCCCGACGGCCACCGTGTCCCGCAGCGTCAGCAGCGCACCGGCCAGCACGGCGGCCGCCGCCAGCATCGGATCGCCCCAGTAGTTGGTCGTATCCAGCGAGTTCCACATCAGCCCGCCGACGATCAGCAACCACGGCGCGACCCGCACGTACGGCGGCCACTGCACGGACCTCGGGACCATCTGCGACCTCGCTTCCGTCTCGCCCTGCACTCGGAAGGGGTGCGTTCCGATCGTAGGCACGGGGGTGCCGAAACGCAGGTCCGGCGGCGGAAGGAGCTGACGGATCTCGCGCGACAGGCCGCCGCCGGCAGCCGACACCCCCTACCCACCCCACGCGAACAGCTCCGCCCCCTCCCCCGTCAGCAGCCCGCGCGGCACCCGCCGCCCGTACGCCACCAGCAGCAGGTGCTCCGCCCGGCCCTCCACCACCGATCGCCCCTGCCCGTAGGACCACTCCAGATCCGTCGCCCGCAGCCGCACTCCGTCCAGCCGGGCGCCGAAGAAGCGCACGCTACGCGCCGAGACAGCGCCCAGCAGGGCGGCGGCGCGGGGCAGCGGGAGTCGCGGCGGCAGCCCGAGGGCCACGGTGATGTCGAGGCCGTGGACCGCGTCGTGGGCGAGGGCCGCGATCCGGCCGCCGACCGGGGGCCGCCAGGGGTGGTCGGCGTGGTCGGCCATGGCGGCGGACAGCTCACGGTCGGTGAGGACAGCGGCGTCGCGGCGGGCGACGCGGTCGGCCATCCGGTGGATGCTGCCGCCGGAGCGGGCGAGCTCCCAGACCGTCCGGGCCGTCGAGTGCCGGAAGCCGGTGCTCTGGTGGGCGGCCACCTCGCGCACCCGCCAGCCCTCGCACAGTGACGGCGATTCCCACTGCTCCGCCGTGAGGCCGGCGAACACCTCGGCGAGTTCCCGACGCTCCGCCGCGATCTGCTCGCGGATCCACTCCACACCCTGTTCCTGCCGCACGCTCTCCATGCCCCCAGCCTGCGGCCGGGACCGTCCGCACGTCCAAGACCAGGCAGTTCTGCCACCTATGATCAACAGTTATGGAACTCCGGCAGCTCCAGTACTTCGTCACCGTCGCCCAGCACGGCAGCTTCACCCGGGCGGCCGAGCTGCTGCACCTGAGCCAGCCCGGAGTGAGCGCCCAGATCCGGCAGCTGGAACGGGAGTTGGGGCATCCGTTGCTCGATCGATCGAGCCGCACCGTCCGACTGACCCGGGTCGGCGAGGCGGTGCTGCCGCACGCCCAGGCCGCCCTCGCCGCCGCGGCGGCCGCCCGGCAGACCGCGCAGGAGTTCGGCGGGCTACGGCGCGGGCACGTCCGGCTCGGCATGGTCGCCGGGGCGGCGCTCACCCCGCCGCCCGCGCTGGGCACCTTCCCCGGGCTCGCCACCACGCTCGCCTCCTTCCGTCAGGAGCATCCCGGCATCGACTTCTCGCTCGCCGAGGACACCACCGCGCGGATGCTGGCCGCCCTGCGCGAAGGACGGCTGGACCTCGCCGTGATCGGCCTGCCCACCGCCGAAGGGGGGCGCGAGGGCGACGACGGCTGGACGGCGCTCGCCGGACTCGCCCTGCACACCGTGCTGGAGGTCCCGCTGGTCGCGGTCTGTCCCGAGGACCATCCGCTGACGGCCGCCCCCGACGGTCCGCTGCCCGTCGCCGCGCTCGCCGGGCACGCTCTGGTGGGCACGCCGCGCGGCACCGGCCTGCGGACGGCCCTGGAGCGCGCCCTCGCCGAGGCGGGCGTGAGCGCGACCGTGGCCGTGGAGGCCGCCGCCCCACCCCAGTTGGCCGAACTCGCCGTGCACGGCCTGGGCGTGGCGGTGCTGCCGGACCCGGGGCCCGCCCCCGGCCTGCGGATCCGACGACTGACCGACCCCGTCCCGCGCGTACGGATCACCCTGGCCTGGCCCACCGGGCGGCGGCCGGCACCGCCGACCGCCGCCCTGCTGGACCACCTGCGCGCCACCTACCCGGGGCCCTGACCGGAGCGCCGGCGACCACGCGGGCCCTGACCTGCGTCTACGCGGCGGCCGCCGCGCCGTCGCCGATGTGCAGCACCGCGGCCGCCCCGTCGAAACCGGCCCGGTCGAAGAAGTAGCCCTGCTGCGGGGCCGTGTCCGTCCGGGCGCGGGCTTCACCGGGCATCGGCGTCGCCACCAACTCCCAGGCGGTGTCCGGTCGCTGCAGCAGGGCCTCGTACGTCCCCGGCGCCGGCTCGCCGAGCCCCAGCGCCTCGCTGCGCCCGAGGCTCCCGGCCACGAAGACGTACCGCTCGCCCAGCAGCGGGCCGACGATGCGGCCCGCGCCGTTCCAGCGGCAGTCCAGCTCTCCCCCGGCCCAGGTGCTCGGGGCCTGCTGAAGGTGCAGGTTGTGGGCGAACACCAGGGTCGGGCCGCGCTCGGCCTCGACGGCCCGGATGTCGAGCAGGTTCCGCGCCATCAGCGCGTCCCGCAGTCCGAGCAGCCCGGACACCCGATCGCTCAACCCGAGGCCCTGGACCGCCGCCTGCGCGTGGTAGCGCAGCAGTCCGAGCCCGGCCCGCAGGTGCGTCCCGGCCCGGAGCCACTCGGCGCGCGAGCTGGACGCGATCAACTCGGGTGCCCGCAGATACAGTTGGGTCATCAGGTCGTCGGCGACGCGGCGCAGCGTCGCGGCCTCGGGCGTGGCGCCGGGCGAGCTCGCCGCGTCCAGCACCGCCTGCTCGCTGCTCCAGCGTTCGTCCCCGCCCGTCAACGCGGCGATGTCGAGGTCGAGTTGGAGGTAGTCCCGGGCGTGTTCGAGGTAGCCGCGCGGGCTGGGGGCCATGGTGTTCTCGGTCGGAGTGTCGAAGCCGTGGAAGGCCAGCCGCTCCCCGGCTCCCCGATCGCGGTTGAACTCGCGCATCCAGGCGACGAGTCGGCCGTTGCCGGGCTGGGCGCCGAAGCCGTGGGTGAAGCCTTCGGCCAGCACCGTGTCGAGGGTGCCCGCGCCGCCCTGGACGTAGTCGTCCACGGCGAGCGCGGCCACCCGGTCCGTCTCCAGGGCGATCGAACGGTAGCCCCGCTCGACCAGTTGGGCGAAGAGTTGGTTGCGGACCCGGCCGAAGGCCGGTTCCTGGTGCGTCGGCTCGCCGAGCGCCAGGAGTTCACAGGAGGGGGTGAGGAAGTCTCGGATGTCCTGACTCATGGACCTCAAGCGTATCCTTGAAAGCTCGGTTGAGACTTTCAGCAGCAGGGCCGCTCAACCACCGGGACAAGTCTCAAAGGGAGTCCAACGCCATGCGCCCCGCCGACCTCGCGCGCGAGCACGGCCTCTCGACCCAGGCCGTACGCAACTACGAGCGCGACGGTTTCCTCCCGCCCGCCGACCGCACCCCCAGCGGCTACCGGATCTACACCGAGCGGCACGCCGCCGCCCTGCGTGCCTACCTCGCCCTGGTCTCCGGGTACGGTCACGCCACCGGCGGCCGGATCATGACCGCCGTCCACGCCGACCGCCTCGACCAGGCGCTGACCGCCATCGACCGCGGCCACGCCCAGCTGTTGCGCGACCGGGAGACCCTCGCCGCCGTCCGTCAGGCCGTCGACCACCTCACGGCCGGACCGGCCACCCCCGCAGAACCCGCAGAACCCGCCGAGCGCCTCCTCCGCGTCCCCGGCCCGCTCAGCATCGGCGACCTCGCCCACCACCTCGGCCTCACCCCCGCCACCCTGCGCACCTGGGAGGCCGCCGGCATCCTCACCCCGCCCCGCGACCGCGCCACCGGCCACCGCCGCTACCGCCCCGACGACGTCCGCGACGCCGAACTCGCCCACCTGCTACGCCGCGGCGGCTACCCCCTGACCCACATCGCCACCGTGGTCCGACAGATCCGCACGGCGGGCGGTACGGACACCCTGGCCGAGGCCCTCGACGCCTGGCACCATCGCCTCACCACCCGCGGCCGCACGATGCTCACCGCGGCCACCCGGCTCGACGCCTATCTCGCCCTCGGAAGCGGTACGCCCCGGTAGTGAGGCGTCGGGTGTTCGCGGCTGCTAAACAGTTGTGTTCTCCGACGCCACGGGGAAGGTGTCAGAGCGTGGGACTACGGGAGGGGACAGGATGTTGAGCGCGGTCATCACGCTGGTGGTCGCAGTTTTCGGTGTCACGGGCACCTTGTTGGCGCCGATGCTCGCCCAACGGGCTCAGGCCCGAGCATCGCAGCACGATTTCGAACGCCAGCAGTCGGCCGCGCGAACGCAGTGGGATCGCGAGCAGCGGCAGGAAAGCCTGGCCCAGCGCCGTGCGTGCTACGTGGCCACGAACGCGGCCTACCGCCGCTACCGGGTCGCGATCATGAACTTCCTCTGGTGCTCACACCAGGGCACGGTGACCGAGCAGGAGAGAGATGCGCTCGAGCAGGCCCGTCACGCGCACCATGCGGCTTTCGCGGAAGCGCAGATGATCGCCTCACGCCCGGTGTTGGACCAACTGGACGTGGTCACGCAAGCGTTGTCCGAGGCGTACCGCAAGACGCTGTGCCTGCACGAGGGGAACCCCGATCCGGACGGCTCCTTCGACGAGATCCGGGACTATCTGAAGTGGCTTTGGGAGAGGTGGGAGGAGATGCGCGGCGTCATGCGTGTCGACCTGGGTGTCGAGGACTCCGCGGAGTGCTGAGACTCCGCGCATCATCCTGGAACCGGCACGAACGCCGAGTCCGGCCGGTCTGAGGCGAGGTCAACTCCGCACCGTGACCCTTAGGTTGGCGAGCAGGTCGGTACCGTCGGCGCTCACGGCGAGCACCCGGCCGGTGCGGTGCCAGCAGGTGATCGCACCGGCGTGCGCCCGCAGGCCCACCGGGGTGGCCGCCGCACCCGGCACGACGGCGGTGAAGGCGGCGCCCGTCGCCGCTCCGACGGTGACGCGCAGGCCGTCCTCGGACGAGGACGCGAACAGCCAGTGGGCACCGTCCCCGGCGAGGACGACCCGACCGGGGACGGTCTGTTCGGCCTTGCCGCTGCCGCTCCAGCGGAGCACGCTCCGCCCGGGGGTGCCGCTCGGCGCGCTGGCGAGCATGCGTCCGTCGGCGAGGGCCACGGCACCGACGGCGTCGGTCGGGCTGACCTCCGTACGGGCGCGCAGCTCCCATCCCGGCTGGTCCCAGCGCCACAGTTCGGTCAGTTCGTCCGTGCGGTAGCCGATCCGGGTGCGGACGAGGGCCGCACAGCTGTCGGGGGTACGGGCGATCCGACCCAAGAGGCGCTGGTCGTCGCCGAGTTCGCGGTGGACGACGGTCGGGCGGGCGGTGAGCGTGTCGAGCACGGCGATGCCGTCCTGGTCGACGGTGAGCAGGTGGCGGCCGTCGTACGAGGACACGAGCCGGCGCACCCGCAGGGCCGTCCAGCGCTCGACCTTGCGGGTGGCGAGGTCGAGCCGGAACAGCTCGCGGACCTCCCCGTAGCGGGCTGCCAGCAGTGCGGTGCCGCCGTGGTCGGCGAGGACCAGCTGGTCGGCGGGCACGTCCCAGCGGGCGCGGGTGCGGCCGTCCGGGCCGAGCAGCCGGACGCCGGCCTGGCCGCAGGCCACCAGCACCGCGCCGGAGTCCAGGTAGGCGGCGTCCAGGACGGGCAGGGTGCCGACGCGGTCGGCGGCGGTGACCAGGAGCGGGCCGCCGCCGGGCCGGACGGGTCGCGGCCGCGCCAGGTCGGCGGCGACCAGCGGGTCGGCGCGCTTCAAGAGCCGGGCGTGAACAGAGCCCGCGCCGCGCGCCTCGCGGCGCCCGGCGAGCCCGTCGGTGCGGACGAACGAGCGCACGGCGGCGGTGGCGAGTTCCCGGTCCAGGACCGGGTCGGCGCACCGCAGCTCGGCGAGCGCGGTGAGGGCTGCGGCCCGCTCGGAGCCCGGTGCGTCAGCGGTCAGCAGCGCCCGCGCGGGTTCCGCGGCGTCCTCGCCGAGTGCCAGCAGGTGGACCAGGGCGCGTCCGTGCGCCGCCCCGCCCAGCTCCAGTGCCTCCCGCAGGTCGCCGACCAGACCCGGGCGCAGCGTCTCGTCCGGCCAGGCGGCCTCGACCGCGCCGAGCCGGTCGCCCGCCCGGCGGCGGTGCTCCGCCCAGGCGGCGCGCAGTTCGCGGGCGGCCGCCGGGTCGGTCGCGCCGAGCCGCTCGACGGCGGCGGCGAAGGCGCCGCGCCGCTGGGCGATCCTCACCGCCCGCTCGCGCTGCCCGGCCCGCCACCAGAGCCGGACCACGAGTTCCGCGGCAAGCCCGCGGCCCTCGGCGAGTTCGGCGGCCTGCGTGGTGCGGCCGTGCCGGTCCAGCAGGGCCACGGCCTCGGCGGGCGCGGCCAGCAGGTCGGCGAGGACATAGGCGGCCTCGTCGATCCGGCCGTCCTGCTCCAGCGCCTCGGCGGCCTCCCGGTAGAGGTCGGTGAGGAGCTGGTGGACGGTCGGCCCGCTGACCGGCGAGGACAGCAGAGTCCCGCCGGGCTGCTGCGGGCTGGGCCGCAGCTCACCCGCGTACCGGTCGGGCAGGCGCAGCGTCAGCAGGCGCTGCCGGGAGCCGCCCTCGGACAGCGGGAGGGCGTCGCGCAGGGCGTCCTCCCAGTGGCGCCGCCGGAAGGAGCGGATGAGCTGCTCCAGGTAGCGGACGTGCCGGTCCTGGAACAGCGCACGGGCGGGGCTGCGCAGGGCGAGCTCGGCCAGCCACTGCCCGCGCGGGCGCCGGGGCGGGCGCGGCCGGGCCGGGGCGGGTCCCGGGCCGTGGCCTGCCGCCGCGTGTGCTTCCCGGGCTGCACGGGCGGCCTTCGCCCGCCTTTCCCGGGCGGCGCGGACCGCCTTCGCCTGCGCGTCCTGGGCGGCGCGGGCGCGCCCGGCGACCGTGGGGATCCTCGGCAGCACGGACAGCGCGACCCCGCAGGCCCCGAGGAGCGTCAGCAGGAGCAGACCGGCGGAGAAACCTCCGGCGACGAGGCCGCTGAGGCCGAGCAGGAGGCACAGGAGGGCGGAGAGGAAGAGGGACCACCATTCCCTCCGCCCGGTGAGCCGCCCGGTGAGCCGCCCAGCCGCCGCGCCCTCGGGCCGGGCACGACGAGCCTCGGCGCGGGCACGACGGGCCTCGGCGCGGCCGCTCCGGGCCGTCCGGGCGCACGGGATGACGGACAGGCCGACGAGCAGGCCGATGCCCACCGGGAGGACGAGCGGGACGTCGGTGAACCTGTCGTGGCTGCCCAGCGCGAGGTACAGCAGGAGGCCCACGAAGACGCCGGCGACGAGCAGTTGCCAGTACGGGCGCGGTCCCGTCGCCTTCGCCTTCGCCTTCGCCTTACGGTGGCGCTCGCTCAGCAGCCGTCCGGCCCGTTGGCTGGGCTCGGGGATGCCGGCCGCGGCCCGTAGGTCCAGGACGGGCGCGCGTCGGAGGTCCGTCTCAACCGGCTCCGCCACGGCGGGAGTTCCGACCGGTGCGAGCCGGTGCAGGGTGAGGCCGCTCAGGTCCAGCCAGTCCGACGGGTCCAGGGCGCTGAGCTCGGCGATGACATGACGACACGTCACTCCACCGACGGTGAGCGCGAGTTCGCCGACTGCCGCATCTTCCGGGGCCCCGGCTGCCACCAGCGCCCCGCCGACGGCCCGCAGCGGCTCGCCGGGCGAGCGGTCGGCGCGAGTCAGGACCGGCTCCGGTAGGGCCAACAGCCAGCGACCGTCCGGCAGTTCGGCCAGTCGGGCACCGTCCTGCCAGTACCGGAGGACACGCTCGGCCGCCTCGGCGGCGCCGATCACCGGCACGTCGAGCACGAACCCGGCCGCATCGATGGGGGACGTCACGGGGGAACTCATCAGTCGGCGCTCCTGATCACGGTGTGCGACCGCCCGCTGACCGCGTCCGCGACCACCATCCGGCCCGGGCGTGGTTCGGCGGCGATCAACGGCAGCCGGGGGTGGACGGCGGGGGCGGTCGAACCGCCGGACAGGGCGGTGAGCGTCCGGACACCGGCGGCGGGGGCGGGGCGCCCCACCC
>NZ_JBHVVI010000139.1:0-21397 GCF_042883685.1 Kitasatospora sp. NPDC058190 | reverse complement strand
CAGCAAGTTTATTAATTTCAGTAACTTTCCCGCCGGGGCCGGGGACAGCCCCGGCCCCGCCACCCCTTATGGGGCCCCGGGGCCGGTTTCGTAAGCCGTGCCGGCCGTCAGGAGGCCGTACTCCAGGCGATGCCGTCCAGGATGTCGTGCTCGCTCACGACCACCTCGGCGGCGCCGGTCCGCTCCATGATCTCCAGCAGCTCCAGCGCCCCGGCCGCGATCACGTCCACCCGGCCCGGGTGGATCGAGGGGATGGCCGCGCGCTCGGCGTGGGTGGCGCCGAGCAGCCGGCGGGCGATCCCGGCGACCTGCTCGCGACTGATCCGGGAGTGGTGGATCCGCTCGGAGTCGTACTCGGGCAGGTCCTGGGCGATCGCGGACACCGTGGTGACCGTCCCCGCGAGACCCACCAGGGTGGCCGCGCCGGTCAGCGGGACCACCTCCTCGGCCTTGTCGAGCTCGGCCCGGACGTGCGCCCGGGCTTCGGCGATCTGCTCCTCGGAGGGCAGCTCGGCGCCGCCGAAGTGCCGCTCGGTGAGCCGCACGCAGCCGATGTCCACCGAGCGCGCCGCCTGCACGTCCGCCCCGCCGAGCACGAACTCGGTCGAGCCGCCGCCGAGGTCGAACACCAGGTACGGCGCGGGGAACTGACCGCTGGTCAGCTCCTTGGTGGCGCCGATGAAGGACAGGTGCGCCTCCTCCTCGCCGCTCACCACCTCGGGCTCGACGCCCAGGATGTCGCGCACGCCCTTGACGTACTCGTCGCTGTTCTCGGCGTCCCGGGAGGCGCTCGTGGCGACGAAGCGGGTGCGCTCGGGGCCGACGCCGAAGCCGGTGATGATCTCCTTGTACTCCCGGCAGGCCGCGAAGGTGCGGGCCAGCGCGTCCGGGTGCAGCCGGCCGGTCCGGTCCACGTCCTGGCCCAGCCGGTTGATGATCATCCGACGGTCGAGGTCGGTGATCGCGCCGGTCTCCGGGTCGAGGTCGGCGACCAGCAGGCGGATCGAGTTGGTGCCGCAGTCGATCGCGGCCACGCGGGTCATGCTCACTCGGACTCCTGCTCCGGGGCGCCGGCTTCCGAGGTCGCGGCCTCGGCGGCGCGCTTCTTGGCGGCGCGCTCGGCCGTCTTCTGCTGCTTGGCCGCGATCACGGCCCCGTGGTCCTGCTCCTTGGCGCGGTTGCGGGCGACCCGCTCACCGGCCGCCTCGACCTCGGCCGGGGAGACGCACGGGCCCTTGGCCCACCAGTCCTCCAGCATGCCGATCGCCTCGTCGCCGAGCGGGTTGACGCCCTCGCCGGCCGCCAGCGAGTGGCCGACCAGCACGTGCAGGCACTTCACCCGGTCCGGCATGCCGCCGGCGCTCGGGAAGCCCTCCAGCACCTCGATCGCGTCGCGCCGGGCGATGTAGTCCTCGTGCGCCTTCTGGTAGGCGGCGGCCAGCTCCGGGTCCTCGGCGAGCCGGGCGCTCTGCTCCTTCATCACGCCTTCCGCCTCCAGGGTGCCGATCAGCGAGGCGGCCTTGGGGCAGGTCAGGTAGTAGAGCGTCGGGAACGGCGTGCCGTCCGGCAGCCGGGGGGCCGTCTCCACGACGTCGGGGTTGCCGCAGGGGCAGCGGTGCGCGACACCGCGCAGGCCGCGCGGCACCCGGCCGAGCTGGGCGGCGATGGCCGCGACGTCGGCGTCGGAGACGGCGGGGTGGTTCTCAGTGGTCATGGGGGGTGGGGTCTCCAACGGGGGACGGGGGGAGCGGACTGGGGGTCGCGGGGGCCAGCGCGACGGTGTCGGCGGCGTCCACCGAGTCCCAGACGCTGGCGTACCAGGGCTTGGCGGCCGCCTGGGCCGTACCGCCGGAGGAGGCGGGTGCGGCGGGCGCGGAGGGCTGGACGGCCGGGCCGGCCGGATTCACCGCGATGTACGGGGTCTCCCCCGGCACCGCGTAGTGCAGCCGGGCGCGGGCCTGCGCCTTGACGTACTCCGGGTCCTGCCAGCGGGCCTTGTCCCGGCGCAGCTGGTCGACCTGCTGGCGCACGTGGTCGGCCTTCGCCCGCTGGGCGGAGATCTCGGCGCGCTGGGAGATGAACTGCCGCGTCGGGTAGGCGAGGATCGCCACCAGGGAGCAGAGCACCAGGACGAGGACGGTCGCCCGGCTCGTGAACCGGGGTCGGGCCGCCAAGCCCGGGATCCTCCAGCCAGCCATCTCCCGTATCCCCTCCTGGTCGCGACGGTGCCCCGCCGTCCACCCTACGGGGTGTGCGGCGGGGCACCGGTCAGGCTTGCGCTGGCTCGGCTGCTCAGCCCTCGTGCTTGCTGTGCTCACTCGCCTGCGGAGCGACTGTGCCTACTGGTCCGCAGAGCGACTGTGCCTACTGGTCCGCGGAGCGGAAGCGCGGGAAGGCGCCGCGGCCGGCGTACTCGGCGGCGTCGTCGAGGATCTCCTCGATGCGCAGCAGCTGGTTGTACTTGGCGACGCGCTCGGAGCGGGCCGGGGCACCGGTCTTGATCTGGCCGCAGTTGGTGGCGACGGCCAGGTCGGCGATGGTGACGTCCTCGGTCTCGCCGGAGCGGTGCGACATCATGCAGCGGTAGCCGTTGCGCTGGGCCAGCTCGACGGCGTCCAGGGTCTCGGTCAGCGAGCCGATCTGGTTCACCTTCACCAGCAGCGCGTTGGCGGTGCCGGTCTCGATGCCCTTGGCCAGGCGGGCCGGGTTGGTGACGAACAGGTCGTCACCGACCAGCTGGACCTTGTCGCCCAGCTTGACGGTCATGGCCTTCCAGCCGTCCCAGTCCGACTCGTCCAGCGGGTCCTCGATGGAGACCAGCGGGTAGGCGGCGACCAGCTCGGCGTAGTACTCGATGAGCTCGGCCGAGGTCAGGGCCTTGCCCTCGAACTGGTAGGCGCCGTCCTGGTAGAACTCGGAGGAGGCGACGTCCAGGGCCAGCGCGACGTCACGGCCGGGCACGTAGCCGGCCTTCTGGATCGCCTCCATGATGAGGTCCAGGGCCTCGCGGTTGCTGTCCAGGTTCGGCGCGAAGCCGCCCTCGTCGCCGAGGCCGGTGGACAGGCCGCGGTCCTTCAGCACGCCCTTGAGGGTGTGGTAGACCTCGACGCCCCAGCGGACGGCCTCGGAGAAGGACTCCGCGCCGATCGGGGCGATCATGAACTCCTGGATGTCGACGTTGGAGTCCGCGTGCGAGCCGCCGTTGAGGATGTTCATCATCGGGACCGGCAGGACGTGCGCGTTCGGGCCGCCCAGGTAGCGGAACAGCGGCAGGTCGCTGGCCTCGGAGGCGGCGTGCGCGACGGCCAGCGAGACGCCCAGGATGGCGTTGGCGCCGAGCGAGGACTTGTCGGGGGTGGCGTCCAGGTCGAGCATGGCCTGGTCGATCAGGCGCTGCTCGGTGGCGTCGTAGCCGACGAGCTCCGGGCCGATCTGCTCGATGACGGCCAGGACGGCCTTCTCGACGCCCTTGCCGAAGTAGCGGTTCTTGTCACCGTCGCGCAGCTCCAGCGCCTCGAAGGCGCCGGTCGAGGCACCCGACGGGACAGCGGCACGACCGGTGCTGCCGTCGTCGAGGCCGACCTCGACCTCGACCGTGGGGTTGCCGCGCGAGTCGAGGATCTCACGGGCTACGACGACATCGATGGACGGCACGAGGCATCTCCTTGCGGAAGCAGGGTCCGGCTGACGGTGGTGCTGTCGGCAGGACGATTGCGGAGTCGTTACGACCCAGAGCCTAACCGCCCGGGCTCCCGGGGCCACGTTGGCCTCGGTCCCGTCTCAGCGTGTGGCCCTGCTACCCCCCGGTAGTTCACCTGCTTGTCCCAGCTTGTCCCCCCGGCGCGGACGAATGCGGACGAAGGGGGCCGGGCGCGGCCCCCTTCGTCCCCGGGGTGTTGTTCGAGGTCCTGCGGACCGGTTCAGCCGAGGTGCAGGACCTGGCCGGGCATGATCAGGTTCGGGTCGCCGCCGACCGTGCCGCGGTTGCCGTCGTACAGCGCCTGCCAGCCGCCGGACACGCCCTGAGCGGCGGCGATGCTCGACAGGGTGTCACCGGAGTGGACGGTGTAGTCGTGGCCGGCCGGGGCGGCCTGGGCCGGCTGGGCGGCGCGCGGGGCGGCGTGCTTGGGAACGTACTGCTGGACCGGCTGCTCCGCGGGCGTTTCGGCCTGCTTCGGGGCGGCGTGCTTCGGGGCGTACGGCTGGGCGGGCTTCGCGTCCGCCTTGGGGGTCTGCTGCTTCGGGGCCTGCGGCTTTTGGGCCTGCTGCTTGGGCGTCTGCTGCTGGGGGGCGGACTGCGGCTTGGCGTCCGAAGAGGTGTCGACCACGGCCGGGGCACCGCCCTTGCTCAGGCCCGCCTTGACGGAGCAGACCGGCCAGGCGCCCGGGCCCTGGGAGGCCAGCACCTTCTCGGCGACCGATATCTGCTGGCCCTTGCTGGCCTGGTTGGCCTGCGGCGCGTAGGCGGTGCCGCCGTACGCCTTCCAGGTGCTGGAGGTGAACTGCAGGCCGCCGTAGAAGCCGTTGCCGGTGTTGATGCTCCAGTCGCCGCCGCTCTCGCACTGGGCGACGGAGTCCCAGGAGGAGGCCGGGGCGGCGGAGGCGCCGGTGGCGGCGAGGAGCGGCATCGCGAGTCCGACGCCGGCCACACCGGCGACGGCGATGGCCTTCTCGGCCTGGGTGCGACGACGGTGACGGCCAGTTCCAACGAACAGCATGAAGGGTCCCTCTCCGCACGCCTGCGAGGTGAGCTGTCGGGTTCGGACCGGGAGGTGGCCCGGCCGCCACGTGCGGAAACGTTCCGCTCGGGCGGCTTCACCCCAAGCCGTGGAGGACGGCAACAAACCTGGTTCCCCCGCCCCTGCCCAAGGGTCTGGTCGGTTTCCCGTGGCGCGGCGGGCAGGATTCGGCGTTCCGCGCACGAGGTCCGCAGCTGCGAACTCCAGGGAGACTAGACAGATCCTCAGACCAATCACAAGCTCATATCGTCGACATCACACCGGAATTACGGCACGTGATCAATCGCCTACCAACTGCGCCTGTTTGTCCGGATTGATGGGTGTTCACACCGCCATCAGGAGCGCGTCACCGACGCCAAGTCAGCGTGTCGGAGCCTCAGGAAGGGCGTGCGGAGACCGGATCTCGGGACTGAATTCGACCGGAAGTTCGCGCAATCCACGCATGATCAGGCCACCCCGCCACCGGAGATTCTCCGGAGTTTCGGCCAGTCGCAGATCGGGCAGTCGGGAAAGCAGCGTGGCCAGCGCGGCGCGTCCTTCGAGCCGGGCCAGCGGGGCGCCGATGCAGTAGTGGATGCCGTGCCCGAACCCCAGGTGGGGATTGTCGGTTCGGGCCAGGTCGAGGGTGTTCTCGTCCGCGAACCGGGCCGGGTCGCGGTCCGCCGCCGCCAGCACCACCAGCACCGGATCGCCCACCGGGATGTCCACCCCGCCGATGGTCAGCGGCCTGGTCGCGAACCGCCAGGTCGCCAGCTCCACCGGCCCGTCGTAGCGCAGGAGTTCCTCGATCCCGGTCTCCAGCAGCGCGGTCTCCCCGCGCACCACCGACTCCTGCAGCAGCGCCCGCTGCCCCGGGTTGCGCAGCAGCGCGTACGTCCCGTTGCCGATCAGGTTGACGGTCGTCTCGAAACCGGCGAACAGCAGGATGAAGGCCATCGCGGCCGCCTCGTTCTCGGTCAGGTGCTCGCCGTGGTCACTGGCCCTGATCAGGCCGGAGATCAGGTCGTCACCGAGATCGGCCCGCTTGCGGTGGATCAGCTCCAGCAGGTACGCCCGCATCCGCTTCACCGCCCGCCCCACGCCGCCGCGTTGGCCCCCGCCGTGGCGGATCATCATCCCGGCCCAGTCACGGAAGTCGTCCTGGTCCTCGGCCGGCACGCCCAGCATGTCGCAGATCGCGTAGATGGGGAGCGGGAAGGCGAACTCGTGGATCAGGTCCGCCGAGCCGCGCTGCGCGAAACCGTCGATCAGTCGGTCGGTGAGCTGCTGCACCCGCGGCTCGAACTCGGCCACCCGGCGCGGCGTGAACGCCTTGGACACCAGCCGGCGCAACCGGGTGTGGTCCGGCGGGTCGATGTTCAGCAGGTGGGTCATCAGGTCCGCCTGCCGCTCCCCCGGGATGCCCACCCGGCCGGTGCGGTGCGCCTGCTCGCTGTGGTGTGCCGGGTTCTTCGACAGCCGACTGTCCGCCAGCGCCTGCCGGGCGTCCGCGTACCGCGTCACCAGCCAGGCCTCCACGCCGCTCGGCAGCCTGGTGCGGTGCACCGGGGCGTGCTCGCGCAGCCAGGCGTAGGCCGGGTACGGGTCGGCGGCGAACTCCCAGGTGAAGAGCTGCGGGGCGGGCTGGGCGGCGTCGGGCTGAGCAGGCATGGGTCGACCGTAACCGCTGGGTCGGGCGCGTCCTGACCGTTCCCGACCGTCAACACGTCGCGAACGGCGCGCGAGCGGGTCACCAACGCTCCGTGGACGGCCGGTGGACGGTCCGTGGACAGCTCTTGGACAGCTCTTGGCCGGGTGGCAGGCGTGAGTCTGGTCACCTGCGGGGTAATCCCTGTTGCGGAGGGTCAGGTCGTGCCTACGATCCTCCGCAGTGTGCGTGGGCGCCGGTGCGGTGTCGCCCACAGGGAGGAGCAGACCATGCGGGTCAGCGGGGCAGTCGTCGTCATCGCGGTACTCGACGGCGGTTCGGGAGCCGGCCTCGCCCGCCGGTTCACCGCGGCCGGCGCCGCCGGGATGCTGATCGCCGACACCCACGTCGGTGTCGCCGAGGACCTCGCCGCCGAACTCGACCGGCCGGGCTGCCCCGTCGTCGGCGTCGCCGCTGACATCCGCCGCCCCAGCGACGTCGCCGCCCTGGTCGACACCGCCGAGAAGCACCTCGGTCCGATCGACCTCTTCTGCGTCGCCGGCCCGAACGGCGAACGGGTCGTCTCCCTCGCCGACCTGCCCGACCACCTCGACCTTGAGCGCCTCGCCGAACTCCTCGCCCTGGTCGGCGAGGCCATCGGCGAGCTCGTCCCGCCGCAGCGGCGCCCGACCGGGCACACCGCCACGGCGGCCTGAGCCGCTACTCCGGCTTGAGCCCCTCGGCCGCGCGCACCGCGTCCCGGTAGCCCCGCGCGGCCGAGCGCAGCGCCGCGTCCACGTCCACCCCGGCGTCGTGCGCCCGCTGCGCCACCGCCAGCAGCAACCGGCCCGCCGACTCCGTGGTCAGCTCCGCCGGCAGCTCGTACGGCTCGTCCGGCACGCCCTCGAACCCCGCCCGGCGCACCCGGGACACCAGCTTCGCCGCGTACGCCAGCGCCGGCAGCCCGGCCGGCACGCCGTCCAGCACCGACTCCCGGTCCGTCTTCTCCGCCGCCTTCAGCTGCTCCCAGTTCGCCTCCACCTCGGCGGCGCCCTCGGCCTCGACGTCCCCGAACACGTGCGGGTGGCGGTACACCAGCTTCTCCACGATGTCCCCGGCCACGTCGTCGATGGTGAACGGCCCGGTCGGGTGCTCCTCGGCGATCCGGGAGTGGAAGAACACCTGGAGCAGCACGTCGCCCAGCTCCTCGCGCAGCGTGTCGCGGTCCCCCTCCTCGATCGCCTCGACCAGCTCGTACGCCTCCTCGACCAGGTACTTCACCAGGCTCTCGTGCGTCTGCTCGGCGTCCCACGGGCACCCGCCGGGCGAGCGCAGCCGGTCCATCACCGACACCAGGTCCAGCAGCCGCGAACCGGGCAGGTCGTACGAACCCGGCAGCACCTCGATCTCCGGCACCTCCCCGGCGTGCTCCACCGCCAGCCGCGCCAGCGCGTCCGTCAGCCCCGGGTCCCCGTCCGGGCTCCCCAGCCACACCGTCGGCCCCGCCCCGGCCGGCTGCTCGGTCAGCATCCGCGCCAGGGCCGGCGCCGACTCCGCCGCCGCCACCTCGACCGCCACCCCGGCCTGCCGCACCGCGGCCACCTGCGGATGCCCCTCCTCCCCCACCAACACCCGCCCGGCCGACCGCAACGCCTCCCACGCCGGCCACGCCAGCAACCCGGGAGCCACCCGGTGGGTGGTGGTCAGCAGGATCAACTTCGCGCCCGGTGTGTTCACCGGCGCAGCATTCGTCGTCACACCTCGAACCTACCCGCCCCCCCGGCGGAACGGGCCGGGCCGCGGGCAGGCCCGTCGCCCCCGCCGGCTTCCCGCCCCCGCCCCCGGCTCCCGAACGACACGCTCAACCCGACCCACCGCCCTCCGGCGCCCACGGAAAATCGGGCCCCGATCTGGCGGACCGCCAGGCTGGACCCACCGACTGGCACGGGAAGTCGAACCCGTCGACCTCCCACTCCTCCACGAGCGACAGACGGCTGACACCGAGCGACCGGCGAGGACAGCGGACAACCAGAGGCAAGGAGCCGGAGCCAACACGACGAGCGAGGTCAGACCCGAGCGCACCGGCTCCCAGCTGCCGCAGATGCAGGTCGGGGGGGTCAGCGCGTGGGGGGCCAGGGGGTGGAGTGGTGGGGCTGGAGGGTGCTGAGGGATTGGCGGAGGCGGCGGACGGCGGGGTGGTGGGGGCCGTCGCGGCGTTCGCGTTCGAGGAGGAGTTGGAGGAGCCAGTGCCAGGCGTTCTGGGAGTCGCCGGTGGCGGCGAGGTGGAGGCCGATGCGCTCGCGGAGGTCGTAGGCGCGCTCGGGGTCGGTGTCGAGGCCGGATTCGAGGCGGGCGGTGTGGGCGGCGAGCAGGGCCTGGTACTCGGCGAGGGCTTCGGGGCCGTGGCCGAGTCGGTCGAGGCAGAGGGCGGCGCGGTAGCGGTGGTCGAGGCCCTGGGGGCCGTGCGGGCCGCCGTCCGCGGTGGCGGCGAGGCGGCGGTACTCGGGGAGGGCCTGCTGGGGGTGGCCCTCGTGGAGGAGGGTGCGGGCGTAGATGGTGCGGATGGTGCGGACCAGGGGCGCGCTCTCGCCGAGGTCGGCCTCGGCGCGGGGCAGCAGGCCGGCGGCGAGGCCGAGGACCTCGGCGTGGCGTCCGGCGTCGACCAGGTCGGAGAGGCGGGCGCACTCCGCGCCGAGGTCCGGGCCCGAGGGGACGGCGGGAGGTGTCGAGGGGGCGGGAGGTACGAGGAACGGCCTCGGCTCCGAGCGGACCATCGGGGCGGCGGCCGCCACGGTCGACGGCTGCGGCTGCGGCTGGTGCGGGTAGCGGAAGGGGCGTGCGGGGTCGGGCAGCGGCGTGAGGCGCGGCTGCGGCGCGCCCTCGGCCGGAGGCAGCAGTGGGAGCAGCTGCGCGTACACCGTCTGGGCGTCGGCGGGGCGGTCGGCGGGCTCCTTGGCGAGGAGGTCGAGGACCAGCCGTTCCAGCGACTGCGGAACTTCCGGGCGCAACTCGCGCAGCGGGACGGGCGGTTCGTCGACGTGTCGGCGCAGGACGCCGAGGGCGGTGGGCGCCCGGAAGGGCTCCTCGCCGGAGAGCATCTCGTGCAGCAGGCAGCCCAGCGAGTAGAGGTCGCTGCGCGGGTCGATGGTGGCGGCGAGCGCCTGCTCGGGGGCCATGTAGGCGGGGCTGCCGATGGGCACGCCGGTGAGGGTGAGACGGGTGGTCTCGGTGTCGAGGGCGGTGGCGATGCCGAGGTCGAGCAGGACGGTGCGGCCGTCCGCGCGGACCATGACGTTGCTCGGCTTGAGGTCGCGGTGGACCACCGGGATGGCGTGGACGGCCGCCAGCGCCCCGCACAGCTGGGCCGCGACGGCCACCGCGCGCTCGACCGGGAAGGGCGCGTCCTCCGCGATGAGGTCGGCGAGGCTGACACCGGGGATGCGCTGCATGACGAGGTAGAGCTCGCCCTCGTCCTCGCCCGCGTCGAAGACGGTGACCAGGCCGGGGTGGTCGAGCGCGGCCGTCACCCGGCACTCGCGCAGGAAGCGGCGACTCAACTCGTCGCCGTGACGGCGGCGTTCGGTGCTCGTGGCGCCGGTGCCGAACCCGCTGCCGGAGCCTCCGGGCAGCAGGTGTTCGGGGCGGAGCAGTTTGACGGCGACCGGGCGGTGCAGCCGTTCGTCCTGCCCGGCCCAGACCTGGCCCATGCCGCCGTGGCCGATCTTGTCGGTGAGCCGGTAGCGTCCGGCGATCAGCCTGGTGCCGGTCACGAGCCGCCCTCGCCGGCCTGACGTCGCAGCAGTTCGCCGAGTTCACGCAGGTCGTGGGCCGTTTCGGCGGCCGGGGAGGGGGCCGGGGCGGGGGCCGGGGCGGGGGCCGCTGCCGGGACGCCGTACCCGGGCACGGTGGCCGCGTACGGCGAGCCGACCGGCGGCCCGTAGGACGGAGCGGTCTGCGGAACGGCCGGCGGCCCGTACGACAGAGCGGTCTGCGGAACGGTCGGCGAGGCCAGGGCCTTGGACGCGGGGCGGCCGGCCTCCCAGACCGCGCGGCTGTCCATCACCAGGAAGTGCGCGGTCGGCGTCAACCACAGCACGCCGAGGGCGATCTCGCCGGTGAGGTCGGCGGTCGGGTCCTTGAGGCTGCCCGCGATCCCGGCGGAGACGATGAGCGTCAGCAGCAGCGCGCAGAACACCACCGCGCCGACGATGTCGTACGCCCGCTTGCGCCGGACCGCCAGCAGCAGTGCCGGGACCGCGCCGAGCAGGCCGAAGGACAGCAGCGGGGCGAGCGCGCACAGCACCCGGAGGGTCACCCCGAACCGGCCCGGGACCGGGGCCCGCCCGGCAGCCGGGGCGGCCCCCGGAACTGCCCCCGGAAACGCGCCCTGAACCGGCACCGGGCCGTACGGCGGGCCGCCGAGCGTCGGTCCGTACGGCCCGGGTTGCTGCCCTGACATGTGTGCTCCTGAGCTGGAGGGAACCGGCGCCGACCGTGACACGGACGGCCCAGCACACCGTACCGCCCGGCCCGGCGGCCCCGGAGTCCTTCGGTCCGGTCGATGCCGAGCCGACGCCTGGCCGGTACTGAACCGACGTCAGTCCTCCGGCGGTGCCAGGACACCCGTCGCCAGCGCGTCCGTCGCGGCCCGGGCCAGGGTGTGGCCGAGGGCGGCGGCCTGGGTGAGGGCGGTGTCGAAGGCGGCGAGGCGGGCGAAGGCGGCGCCGAGGCGCCGCTGGGCGGGGAGCGGGAGGCGGGGCAGTTCGACGCGGCGGATGTCGAGGCGGGCGGTGGTGGTGGCGTGGCTGGCGGCGCGCCGGGTGCCGGCGGTGGACCGGAACTGGCCGGCCAGGAACTCCGGGTCGAGCGCGGCGGGGTCGGGCCGCAGCAGGTGGAGTTGGCGTCCGAGGGCGGCGCCGACCAGCGGGCCCTCGGCGGGGACGACGCGGGCGGCGCCGCCACCGAGCGCGGGGACCAGGACGTCGCCCGGGCGGGTGCGGACGTCCCCGGCGGTGCCTGTGGCGCCGGCGGCGTCCGTGGCGGCGAGGACGGCACTGGGCGGGGCGCCGGCGGCGAGATCCCGGTCGGTGATCACGGGGGTGCCGCCCGGGGCGGCGCCGGCCGGACGGGTGGCGGCGCCGGTGCCGGAGGAGTGCACCTCCAGCGCGCCGCTGCGGACCAGCTCGCCCACGGTGACCGCGCCGGCCGGGGCCGTGCCGGCGGCCGGTTCCGCACCGGGCTGCGGGAGCAGCCCGACCGGGTCGGCCAGGCCGTCCAGCAGCTCGGCCAACCGGGCGCCGAGGTGCGAGAGTTCGGCCACCCCGCCGAGTCGGACGGCGGGCGGGACGTGTCGGGCCGGGGAGAGGTCGGTCTCGTCGTCCAGCAGGTCGATGGCGGCCATGGCCCGGTGGACCCCGGGGCGGTCGGCGGGGACCGGCAGGCCCTCACGGGCGGCGAGGTCGAACCCGCGCCAGGAGTCCAGGACGACCCGGCGCAGTTCGGGCCAGTCCACCTTGTCCCGACCGCCCTCCGCGGCCGCCGGACCCGCGGTCCGGGCCGGACCGGCCGGCGCCGCCCCGGCGTCGACCAGCAGGACCTGCCGGAAGTCGTCGCCCGGCTTGGGGGCGCGGAGCACCCAGAGGTGCAGCGGGACGCCGTACGGCGGGGCGGCTCCGGCGGGCAGCGCGATGACGGCGCGCAGGGCGCCGGTGCGGAGCAGCTCGGCCCGGATGCGGCGGCCGGCCCGACGGGCGGCGACGGCCGGCGGGAGGAGCAGGGCGGCGAGGCCGCCGGGGCGGGTGTGGGCGAGGCAGTGCAGCACCCAGGCGAGTTCGGACTCGCCGCGCGGCGGGACCAGGCCGCCGAGCCAGCGGGTGTCGAACTGCAACTCGTCGTGGCCCCAGTCACGTTCGTTGTACGGGGGCTGGCAGAGCACCGCGTCGAAGGTGTCCCCGGGGTAGCCGTCGGCACGCAGGGAGTCGCCGGTGCGCAGGTCGAGCGGGAGCGGGCCGGGTTCGTCGGCAGGGGTGTGCAGGGCGAGCCGGAGCCGGGTGAGGGCGGCCGCGACCGGGTCGGCGTCCTGGCCGTAGCGGCCGGTGGTCGGCGGGTGGGCGAGCAGGACGGCGCCGAGGCCGACGGCCGGGTCCAGCACGGTGGCGGGGACTCCGGCGACGGCGGCGAGCAGCTCGGCGGCCTCCGGCGGGGTCGGGCTGAGCTGACGGGTGTTGGCCTCGGCGTGGCGGGTGAGCAGTTGCTCGTACGCGCCCGCCGGACCGGCCTCGGCCGCGAGGGCGGCGAGCAGCCGGGCGAGGTCCAGCTGGGTGCTCCCGAGCAGGTTGGGCAGACGCAGGTCGCGCGGGCCGTCCGGGCCGAAGGTGTGAACGGCGGTGTCGGCGAGGACGCGGGGCAGCGCGGTGGCGAGCCGGGTGTCGGGCTGGTCGGCGAGTTCGGCCCAGCGCCCGGGGGCGCGGTGCAGCAGCAGGAGCACGGCGCCGGCGTCGACCAGTGGGGCGGCGGGGTGGCCGGCCGGGTCGCGCAGGGTGTCGATCAGCTGCCAGGCCCGTTCCAGCAGCGGGAGTTCGGCGATCTTGCCCTGGGCGCGCAACCAGGACTCGACCTCGTCGAGCGCGAAGGTCGGGCTGGTGTCGGTGCCGCCGACCGGACGGGGGAAGTCGGGGTGGCGGCGGCGCCAGTTGCTGACCGCGGCGCGGCCGACGCCGGCCAGCCGGGCGATCTCGACGGCGGTCACTTCGGGGCGGTCCGGCACGGGAGGCTCCTTCGATCGGGGTGACCGCGCGGTACGGCGCTGTGACCGCACAGCATAGCGACACCACTCTCCGGCTCCGTTCACGTGTGAACAGAGCTCTTTCGCAAAATTCCATTGACATGGTTCACGACTGGTGGTGTGATTTCCCCGTCGCCACCGAGCAGGGGCGGCAGCCACCAGCACCGTCGACCACAGGGAGAACAGCCATGTCCGCCACCGCCCGCCGCACCACCAGCGCCCGCCGCACCCGCCGCACCGCCGCCCTGCTGCTCGGCGCCGCGCTGGTCTCCCTCACCGCGACCGCCTGCAACTCCACCGGCGGCGCCTCCGTCTCGACCGAGGCGAAGCAGACCGCGGCCGCCTCCGCCGCCCCCGGCTCCGCCCAGCCCGCCGCAGGCGGCGCGGCCGGCAAGTCCACCGACACCCCCAAGGCCCCCGCCAAGGTCGCCGACACCATCGCGCTCAAGAGCACCGACACCGGAAACACCGCCGACGTCACCGCGGTGAAGGTGGTCGACCCGGCCGAGAGCGCCAACGAGTACCTCAAGCCCGCCGACGGCAAGCGCTACGTCGCGGTGCAGTTCCAGATCAAGGCCACCGGCGCCCAGGCCTACTCCGAGGCCCCGTTCAGCAGCGCCAAGGTCGTGGACACCCAGGGCCAGGCCTACGGCGCGAGCCTCGCGGAGACCAAGGCCGGCCCGGCCTTCCAGACCCCCACCAACATCGCCCCCGGTGACACCGGCAAGGGCTTCGTCACCTTCGAGGTCCCGAACGACGCCAAGCTGGACAAGGTCCAGTTCGCCCTGGACAACGGCTTCGCCAGCCAGATCGGCCAGTGGAAGATCGGCTGATGCCTCCGTTCACAGCGCGCACCACCGCGCGCCGGACGGACAGGCCCCGGACAAGGCCCCGGACAGACGGCACGGCGGCCCCGGGCAGAGCCCGAGACCGCCGTGAACCACCGACCAACCGGTGCTACTTCTTCGCCCCGGCCAGGTCGTCGAACATGGCCGACAGGAACTCCGTGCACCAGCCCAGCAGTTCCCGCCCGACCAGCGGCTTGCCGCCGATCCGGCCGGTGCTCGGCCGGGGCACCAGCAGCTGCTGGGCCGCCGCCTTGACCTGGCTGCGCGGGTAGAGCCGGTTCAGCCGCAGCTGCTGGGACTCCCGCAGCTCCACCGGCCCGAAGCGGATGTTCGAGCCCTGCAGGGTGATGTCCGAGATCCCGCACCGCCGGGCGTACAGCCGCAGCCCCGCGACCAGCAGCAGGTTCTCCACCGGCTCGGGCAGCTTGCCGTAGCGGTCCACGAGTTCGTCCCGGACCTGCTGGATGTCCGCCTCCGAGTTGACCGCCGCGATCGAGCGGTAGGCCTGCAGCCGCAGCCGCTCGCCGGGCGCGTAGTCGTGCGGCACGTGGGCGTCGACCGGCAGCTCGATCTTCACCTCCAGCGGCTCCTCCTCCGGCTCGCCGCCGTTCGCCAGCGACTCGCGGAACTCGGCCACCGCCTCGCCGACCATCCGCATGTAGAGGTCGAAGCCGACCCCCGCGATGTGCCCGGACTGCTCGCCGCCGAGCAGATTGCCCGCGCCGCGGATCTCCAGGTCCTTCATCGCGACGTACATGCCGGCGCCCATCTCGGTGTGCTGGGCGATGGTGGCCAGCCGCTCGTGCGCGGTCTCGGTGAGCGGCTTCTCCGGCGGGTACAGCATGTACGCGTAGCCACGCTCGCGACCGCGCCCGACCCGGCCGCGCAGCTGGTGCAGCTGGGAGAGGCCGAAGGTGTCGCCGCGCTCGACGATCAGGGTGTTGGCGTTGGAGATGTCGATGCCGGACTCCACGATCGTGGTCGACACCAGGACGTCGAACTCCTTCTCCCAGAAGTCGACGACGACCTTCTCCAGCTGGGTCTCCCCCATCTGCCCGTGCGCGGTGGCGATCCGCGCCTCGGGCACCAGGTCCTTCAGCCGGGCGGCGGCCTTGTCGATCGACTCCACCCGGTTGTGGATGTAGAACACCTGGCCCTCGCGCAGGAGTTCACGCCGGATCGCGGCCGAGATCTGCTTCTCGTCATACGGCCCGACGAAGGTCAGCACCGGGTGCCGCTCCTCCGGCGGGGTGGTGATGGTGGACATCTCGCGGATGCCGGTGACCGCCATCTCCAGGGTGCGCGGGATCGGGGTCGCGGACATGGTGAGCACGTCCACGTTGGCGCGCAGCTTCTTCAGCTGCTCCTTGTGCTCGACGCCGAAGCGCTGCTCCTCGTCGACGATGACCAGGCCGAGGTCCTTGAACCTGGTCTCGGAGGAGAACAGCCGGTGGGTGCCGATGACGACGTCCACCGAGCCCTCGAACAGCCCCTCCAGGACGGCCTTGGCCTCGCTGTCGGTCTGGAAGCGGGAGAGCGCCTTCACGCTGACCGGGAAGTTGGCGTACCGCTCGGCGAAGGTGGAGAAGTGCTGCTGCACCAGCAGGGTGGTCGGCACCAGCACCGCCACCTGCTTGCCGTCCTGCACCGCCTTGAACGCGGCCCGCACCGCGATCTCGGTCTTGCCGTAGCCGACGTCACCGCAGATCAGCCGGTCCATCGGGACGGACTTCTCCATGTCCGACTTGACCTCGGCGATGGTGGTCAGCTGGTCCGGCGTCTCCGCGTACGGGAAGGCGTCCTCCAGCTCGCGCTGCCACGGGGTGTCCGAGCCGAAGGCGTGCCCGGGCGCGGCCATCCGCGCCGAGTACAGCTTGATCAGGTCGGCGGCGATCTCCTTGACCGCCTTCTTGGCCCGCTGCTTGGTCTTCGCCCAGTCCGCGCCGCCGAGCCGGTGCAGCGTCGGGGCCTCGCCGCCGACGTACTTGGTGACCTGGTCCAGCTGGTCGGTCGGCACGAACAGCCGGTCGCCGGGGTGGCCGCGCTTGGCGGGGGCGTACTCCAGCACCAGGTACTCGCGGGTGGCGCCCTGGACGGTGCGCTGCACCATCTCGACGTACCGGCCGACGCCGTGTGCCTCGTGGACGACGTAGTCGCCGGCCACCAGGGCCAGCGGGTCGATCGCGTTGCGGCGCCGGGACGGCATCCGGCGCATGTCCTTGGTGGAGGACTTCTGGCCGGACAGGTCGGTCTCGGTGATGACGGTGAGCTTCAGGTTCTCGTCCACGAAGCCGTGCTCGATCGAGCCGCAGGAGACGTGGACGACGTCCCGGGTGGGCGCCTCGGCGAGGTCGGCGACCAGCCGGGCCGGAATGCCCTCGTTGCCCAGCACCTCCGCGAGCCGGGAGGCGGGCCCGTGGCCCTCCGTCACCATGACGACCCGCCAGTCGGCGGCCAGCCGCTCCTTGGCGTCGGCGATCGCCCGGGCGGTGTCGCCCCGGTAGGCCTCGACGGCGCGCATGCCGAGGGTCAGCGTGTTGGCATCGAACTCCAGGATGCCGTCGACGGAGGACTCGCTGGTCGCGAACGGGCTGACGGACCACCAGGGCAGCCCGATCTCGTCGGCGTGCTCGCGCACCTCGGCGAGCGAGCGCAGCGAGGCGGCGGAGACGTCGATGGCCTCCAGGTCGATCGGCCGGTCCCCGCCGGCCGCCGCCGCGACCCAGGAGGCGTGCAGGAACTCCTGACTGGTCGCCACCAGGTCGCCGGCCCGGGTGCGGACCCGCTCCGGGTCGCAGACCACCGTGACCGAGCCGAGCGGCAGCACGTCGAGCAGCAGCTCCATGTCGTCCACCAGCACCGGCGCCAGCGACTCCATGCCCTCGACCGCGATGCCCTCCGCGATCTTGTCCAGGATCTCGGCCAGCCCGGGGTGCGCGGCGGACAGTTCGGCGGCCCGCGCCCGCACCTCGTCGGTCAGCAGCAGCTCGCGGCAGGGCGGCGCCCACAGACCGTGCTCGGCGATCTCCAGCGAGCGCTGGTCGGCGACCTTGAAGTAGCGGATCTCCTCGACCTCGTCGCCCCAGAACTCCACCCGCAGCGGGTGCTCCTCGGTCGGCGGGAAGACGTCCAGGATGCCGCCGCGAACGGCGAACTCACCGCGCTTCTCGACCAGTTCGACCCGCGCGTAGGCGGCCGCGGCGAGCCGGCGGGCCACCTCCTCCAGGTCGTGCGACTCACCGCGCCGGACGGCCACCGGCTCCAGCTCGGCCAGCCCCTTGACCTGCGGCTGCAGCACCGAGCGGACCGGGGCGACGATCACCTGCACCGGCCCTGCCGCCGGGTCGTCCGCCCGCGGGTGCACGATCCGCCGCAGCACGGCCAACCGACGGCCGACGGTGTCCGAACGGGGCGACAGCCGCTCGTGCGGCAGGGTCTCCCAGGCCGGGTACTCGGCGACGGCGTCGGCGGGCAGCAGCGAGCGCAGCGAGGCGGCCAGGTCCTCGGCCTCCCGGCCGGTCGCGGTGACGGCGAGCACCGGGCGGCCCCGGTCGCCGGCGGCCTGCCCGGCCAGCGCGCGGGCCAGCGCGGCGATGGCGAACGGCCGGGCGGCGGGCGGTCCGACCAGGTCCAGGTGGCGGCGGCCGCCGGCCGCGGCTCCGGTGGCGGTGGCCGCGTCGATCGCCTCGGCGAGCGCCGCGTCGCGCGCCACGACATCGAGCAGTCCGGTCAGGCTCATCTGGGGTCTCTTCTTCGTCCCGTGGCTGGTGCTGCCTCCGGGCGGCGAAGGCCCGCCGGGGCAACGCGAACGGCCCGGCGCGCCGAGCGGCCGGGGGTCTCCAGCCTACGCCGCGGCACGGACGGGCACGCGGTGTACGACCCCGGCGGGGCCGGGCGGGGACGAACCGGTGGCCGCGACCCCACAACTGTCAGGGACACGACCGCAGACGAACCACTGGACGGAACGCCGGACGGCCGGCGGACGAACCAGCCGGGCGCCGGTCGACATCCGGGCTCCGCCATCCGCCACGAACTGGACATACTCCGGTCACTGGCCGTCCATGGAGATCGCGCACCATGGTGAACGTGCCCGCCGCACCCAACCGTGGGGGATGGCTGTGGCGGCACTGTCGCACCCCCGATGGGGGTCGGAGGTGCGAGGCCGGGCGGCCCTGGGTGGGGGCGCCCGCCAAAGCGCCGGGAACCGTGGCGCCCTTTCCTGGAGGGCGCCACGGGTCTCGGCAGCGGCGCTTCGTCCACCCGTTCACCGCTCGGTCCACCCGCAGGTCGGCTCGGACGTCCACACCCGCCCGGTCGGCGAAGGCCGGACCGCCACCACGGGAGTCGTTCGAAGGACCGCTACCGGCGTCGACCGATCGAGCGCGACGCGGAGACCCCGACCGCCCGCAAGGAGGCGGTCAGGGCCCAGGACGCCCGACTCACCCGGCTGATCGCGGGTGAGGGCACGGATTGCGGGTCAGCGACGGCGGTAGGCCACCGCGTTGGGGGCCTCGTAGCCACTGCCGTCGTCCACGATGATGATCTTCGGGACGATCCGGGTCTCGTCCTCGGACTCCCCGACGCCCTCGCCGCCCTGCGCGCCGTCCCGGTCGGCCGCCACCTCGGGCGACGCGGCCGGCTCCGGCGGCACCGCGGCCGGGACGACCGGGCCGGTCACCACCGGTCCGGCGGCATCGGCCCCGGTCCCCTCCGCCTTGGCCGCATCGGCCCTGACACCGGCGGCGGGCCCGCCGACCACCGGCTGCCGCAGCACCGCCGTCGACTTCTCCGGGGTCTGCGCCGGAGCCGGCACGGGAGCGGGGGCGGGGGCGGGAGCCGTCACCGAGGCCTTCCGCAGGTTCGGCAGCGGCACCTCCCCGGTGTCCGCCTCCGAGTCCACCGGCACCGCATCCGCCACCGCGTCCGCCGGGGCGCCGCCCTCGACCGCCTCCTCCACGGGCTCGATCTGCCCGACCGCCGCGCCGGTGAGCGAGGCCAGCGTCGCCTTGATGTGGTCCAGGTGCTTCTGGACGGTCTCCAGCCGGGTGTCGAACGCCCGCTGCTCGCGCTCGCTCTCCGCGTTGGTCTTCTCGGCCTCCCGGCGGGCCTGCTCGATCAGCTGGTCGGCCTTGGCCTGGGCGTCGGTCTCCAGCTGCTTGATCTGGTTGAGCACGGTCTCCCGGTACTGCTCGGCCTCCTTGACCCGGCGCTCGGCGGTCTCGGAGACCTCGGCGTCCTCGGTGTCGGCCTTGGCCTGGGCCTCGGCGAAGGTCTCGTCGGCCTTGCGGCGCTTGGCGGCCAGCTCGGCCTCGGCGTGCTCGCTGGTCTCGGCGGCGGCCACCCGGACCTTGGCGGCGTAGGCGGTGGCGCTGTCCCGGGCGGAGCGGCTCTCCCGGTCGGCCTCGGCCCGGAGTCCCTCGGCCTCGGCGCGGGTGCGCTCCTCGGTGCGGCGGGCCGCCGCGTCGGCCTCCGTGCGGGTGGTGACGGAGTACTCCTTGGCCGCCTTGTCGAGCGCCTGCCCGGCCTCGTAGACCTCGTCGCGCAGGTCCTCGGCGAAGCGCTCCGCCTTCTCCTGCACGGCGCGGGCCTCGTTCCGCGCCATCTCGGCCAGTGCCGCGGCCTGCTCGCTGAGCACCTCATAATCCGGCTCCGGGGCCTCGTCGGCGGCGCGGCGGACGTCCGCCAGCCGGGCCTCCATCTGCCGGATCCCGGCACCCAGGACACTCAGCCGCTCCCACGCCTCGTCGCGCTGGGCGGTCAGGGCGGCGAGCGCCCGGTCGACCTGCTCGGGCGCGTAACCGCGCCGGGCCTGGGTGAAGCCGTACTGGGGGACGGCGTCGCTCATGGGCTCTTCCCCTCGTTTCGCGGGCTGCGGAGCCCATGATCGGACGGAACGGCCGGATCCGGAACCGGTTCGGAAGCCGGGGCCGGATTCGGTCGTCATGCGGACCGGAATACGTCGAGGACCGGACGGATGGACCCATCCTCTTGACCTATTTTGCGCAGATCCGGACGAAACCCAACGAGGCAGGGCTGCCGCAGCATGCCGGAGGGGTCGTTCCGGACACCGGAACGACCCCTCCCCACCTGCGAGGATCCGCGACGGTCCGCTACAGCAGGCCGTCCCAGAACTGCTCCAGCAGCACGGCCCACCAAGTGTCGGCGTTCTGCAGGGCCGCCGGGTCGATCGCGGCGAGCTGCGCCTGGAAGTCGGTCGTCCAGCGACCGGCCTGCTCGGGCGTCAGCCCGTACCGCAGCCGCCACATCCGGCCCAGCAGGGCCAGCGCGCGGACGAACTCCGGTACACCGCTGTTGACGAAGCGCGGCGGCTGGCCGGTTCCGTCGATGTCCACGGCGACCACGTTCGCGGTGCCGTACTGGACGCACAGCTGACGGCCGTAGTCGTTGCCGAGCACCAGGTAGCCGCCGAAGTCCGGGGCCGCCGGCAGGCCGCGCTCGGCGGCCAGCTCGGCGAGGGTCGGGATCGGCCGGCCCTCCTGCGCCTGGGCCCAGAAGAACGGCCCGAAGTCGCGCGGCAGCCCGGCCCACATCAGGCTCTGCGACACCGGCTCCGGCACGCCCTGGCGGGAGACCGCGCGCTGCTCGTAGCGGAACAGGTTCTGCCCGAAGGCCTGACCGACCTCCTGGGCGAGCTGCTGCGGAGGCACCGGGGGCAGCGGCTGGACCGTCCCCGGCGCGGGCAGCGGCACCCGGAACGGCCGGACCCGCTGGGCGCCGGAGGCCAGCTGGTGCAGCTCGTCCAGGTGGTCGAGCAGCTCGGCCATCCCGGCCTGCCGGGAAGCGTGGTCACGGCCGTACGGGGCGGTGTGGGTGAGCCGCACGTTCGGCCAGGAGGCGGCGATCATGCGGTTGCAGTAGCCGCCGGGCAGATCACACGACTCCAGCTCGGTGTAGAGCTCCAGCACCTGCTCCGGGGGCACGTTCAGTCGGCGCAGGTCCTGCAGGATCTTCCACTCCGGGTGCGGGGTGCCGGGCTCGCTGCGGTGCAGCAGCTTCTGCTCCGAGCCGTCCGGGCCGCGGTAGCTGAGCGCGGCGAAGTAGCCCGGGCCGACCGCGGGGACCCCGGGCGGTACGGGCGCGCCCTGCGGCGGGCCGGTGACCGGGGTCGGAGGGACGACCCCGGGCGCGGCGCCCGCGTTCGGGTAGCCGTACCCGGCCGCGCCCACGGCCGGGGCGGCCGGACCGCCGGGCGGCGGCGGGACGGCGGGGCCGCCGGACGGCGGGGTGCCCGGGTCCGCCGGGCCGCCGAGCAACGCCGGGTCGATCGCGCTGGCCAGCTGGGTCGCCTCGTACGCGATCCCGGCCGCGGGCGCGGCGGGCGCGCTCTGCGGGGCCGGGGCCGGGGCCGGGGCGTCACCGCCGCGCAGGCCCGCCGCTG
>NZ_JBHVVI010000138.1:0-21755 GCF_042883685.1 Kitasatospora sp. NPDC058190 | reverse complement strand
GCGCCATGTCCAGCTCCTCCGGGTCGGTGACCTGGTGGGCGGTGCCGTGGGCGACCACCGAGCGGAAGTTCACCGAGTGGTTGAAGGCGGACTTGGTCAGCACCAGGGCGTCGACCTGGGTCACGGTGATGCAGACCGGCATGCCCTGCTCGTCGGAGGCGCCGCGCAGCGGGCGGCTGCCGGTGGAGCCGTGGACGTAGAGCCGGCTGCCGACCCGGGCGAAGATCGTCGGCAGCACGACCGGGGCGCCGTCGGCGATGAAGCCGAGGTGGCAGATGTAGGCGCTGTCGAGGATGGCGTGGATCGCCTCCTGCTCCCAGGTGGCGCGGTCCTTGTAACGGGTGGGGGTGGTGCGGGGGGTACGGGAGTAGGTGGCGTCGCTGGTCGGCGTCGTGGTGCTGTGCGTCGGCGTGTCCGGCATGACAACCTCAATGTACTAGTGCATAATCTGTTTTGTGCTAGGAGACTATCCGCTGAAAGGGCGCCGCGCCAGCGAAATCGCCGCCCACATCGAACAGGGCGTGAGCAGCGGGCGGCTCGCCCCGGGAACCGCGCTGCCCCCGCTGCGCGACCTGGCCGCCGAACTCGGCGTCAACCCCAACACCGTGGCCGCCGCCTACCGGCTGCTGCGCGATCGGGGCGTGATCGAGACGGCCGGCCGCAAGGGCAGTCGGATCCTGCCCCGGCCCGCGCTCACCACCCGCGACCAGATCCGCGTCCCCGTACCCCCGCACGCCCGTGACCTGTCCACCGGCAACCCCGACCCGGCCCTGCTGCCCGACCTCGCCCAGGCCCTCGCGGCGGCCGCCGAGGCCGCGAAGGCCCAGCCGGTGCTCTACGGGCACCCGAACACCGACGCCGGACTGCTCGCGCTCGCCCGTGCCTCCTTCGAGGCCGACGGGTTGCCCGGCGGCCCGATCGTGGTCGCCTCCGGCTCGCTGGACAGCATCGAGCGCACCCTCGGCGCGCACCTGCGCCCCGGCGACGCGGTGGCGGTGGAGGACCCGGGCTGGGGCAGCCTGCTCGACCTGCTGCCCGCGATGGGGCTGCGGCCCGCGCCGGTGCGGCTGGACGACGAGGGGCCGCTGCCCGACTCGCTGGCCGCGGCGCTCGCCGAGGGCGCCCGCGCGGTCGTGGTGACCAGCCGGGCGCAGAACCCGACCGGCGCGGCGCTCAGCGCCCGGCGGGCCGAGGCGCTGCGGGCCGTCCTGGCCGGGCACCCCGGGGTGCTGCTGATCGAGGACGACCACGGGCACGGCATGGTCGACCAGCCGTACCACCCGCTGGTCGGCGCCGGGCCGCGGCACTGGGTGGTGGTGCGCTCGGCGGCCAAGGCGTACGGACCGGACCTGCGGGTGTCGGTGGCGGTCGGCGACGAGGAGACGATCGGCCGGGTCGCCGGGCGGCTGCGGCTGGGCGCCGGGTGGGTCAGCCACCTGCTGCAGCGCGCCGTCGCCGAACTGTGGCGCACCGACGCGGCGCCGGTCGCGCGGGTGGCGGCCGCCTACCGGGCGCGGCGGGACGCGCTGCTGGGCGAACTGGCGGCGCGTGGGATCGCGGCGCACGGGGAGAGCGGGTTGAACGTCTGGGTGCCGGTGCCGGACGAGACCTCGGCGCTGGCGGCGCTGGTGCAGCGCGGCTGGGTCGCGGCGCCCGGGGCGCGGTACCGGATCCAGTCGCCGCCCGGGCTGCGGTTCACCACGGCCCGGCTGGAGGCGGCGGACGCCCGGCGGTTGGCGGAGGACCTGGCGGAGGTGCTGGGGTCGGGCGGGGCCGGTTCGCGGCTGGTGTGAGCGGGGCTGCCGGGGACGGGGTGGTTTGCGGGCGGATTCCGGCGGCGGGGTGAACTACGGGTCGACCGCGGGTGAGGCCTGGTCTGAACCCGTCGGTAACAAATGCGGAAACCTGGCGCAGACGCCTAGCGGCGGCGGGCGGGGCCATGTCATCTTCATCGCGCCACCGGCCGGCGGCCCACCCTCACCTACGCGTCTTCCCGTCCCCACACCACGGGGAGACCGAGCCGCAGGAGTTCCGCCGTGCCCGAAAACCGTTCGAGCATCACCCGCAGCACCCCTCGACTCGGCCGTCGGCTGCTCGCCGCCGCCTTCGCCCTGCCGCTGACCGTGGCCGGGCTGGCCGTCGCCACGCCCGCCTCGGCCGCCCCGGGCGGGGTCTCGGCCGGGGCGGCCGGCGTCTCGGCCGGCCTTTTGGCCGGGCCCACCGCGAGCGTCACGCTCGGCGACAGCTACATCTCCGGCGAGGCCGGACGCTGGATGGGCAACGCCGCCGGCACCACCGACGACCACAACGGCACCGACCGGGCCTGGAACGGCAGTTCGGCCGATCCTTCGGCCGTGTACGGCGCCACGGCGGCGAGCGGTTGCGACCGCTCCGACGTCGCCGAGGTGACCGGCGCCGCGACGGTCGCCCAGAGCCAGATCAACCTGGCTTGCTCCGGGGCCGTCACCGCGAACATCTTCCGCGCCGCCGACGGCGGTCAGTCGCTCAAGGGCGAGGCCCCTCAGGCCGACCAACTCGCCACCGTGGCACGGCAGAACAACGTCAAGCTGATCACCCTGTCGATCGGCGGCAACGACCTCGGCTTCGGCGGCATCATCTCCGACTGCGTGCAGGACTACCTGATCTGGAACTCGTACTGCCACGACTCGGCGCAGTCCTCGGTCGACTCCAAGATGCCGACCGCGATGGCCGGGGTCGGCAAGGCGATCGACGAGATCCGCGCGGTGATGGCCGACGCGGGCTACGCGCAGTCGGACTACCGGCTGGTGCTGCAGTCCTACCCGTCGCCGATCCCGCGCAGCGCCGAGATGCGCTACCCGGAGAGCGGCTGGAGCCGTTCGGACACCGGCGGTTGCCCGTTCTGGAACGCGGACGCCGACTGGGCGCGCGACTCGATGGTGCCGCAGATCTCCAAGGCGCTGGCCGGGGTCGCGGCGGCCAAGGGCGCCCAGTTCCTGGACCTGTCCGACATGCTGCAGGGCCGCGAGGTCTGCTCGACGGCCACCCAGCAACCGACCGCGAGCTCCGCTCCGTCCGCCACCAGCAGCGAGTGGGCGCGGTTCGTGGACGGCGGGTTCAACACCACTCAGGGCGTGCTGCAGGAGTCGATGCACCCCAACTACTACGGGCAGTTGGCGCTCGGGCGCTGCCTGACCCTGCTGTGGGGGCAGAGCAGCGGTGACTACGCCTGCCGCAACACCGCCGGGCAGGACGCGAGCGGGATGTACCTGGCCGCACGCTGACGGACGCGCTTCGGCGCCCCGGCCGCGGCATTCCCGGCGGGGGCGCCGATGGCGTCCCGGCTCAGCCCTTGGCGAGCAGCGACTGGGCGTGGGCCCTGACCTGGTCCTTCGTCAGATAGGCGTCGGTGTACTCGAAGTCGCGCAGACGGGCGGGCTGGCGGGCGAGGAATCCGGTGCGGACGAAGTCGTCCCCGGCGGTCGCGTTGAGCAGCCAGTTCGAAGCCACCCGGAACTTGGCCGCATTGGTGCGCATCGCCATCAGGTGGTAGCCGCGGGCCACCAACTGGGCGGGCAGGCCGTGCAGTTCGACACCGATCGGCTTGGAGACCGCGTCCTTGCCGCCGAGGTCGACCACCAGGCCCAGATCCCTGTGGTAGTAGGGCTCCAGCGGCTGGTTGCGGAGCGAGGCGATCACGTTGTCGGCCACCGCGCGGCCCTGCCGGGCGGAGTGCTGGGCGGTCGGCGGGCAGACCGCGCCGTCGCCCTTGGCGAGGTCGGGGACGGCCGCGGCGTCGCCGAGCGCGAACACCCCCTCGAACTGCGGCACGCGCATCTCCGCCGTCACGGCGAGCCGGCCGCGGACCGTCTCCGCGTCCAGGGTGCCGATCAGCGGGCTGGCGGCCACGCCGGCGGTCCAGATCAGCGTGCGGCAGGGAAGCACCCGGCCGTCGGTGAACTTGACCGTCTCAGCGCTGACTTCGGCCACCGAGACGCCCAGCGACACCTCGATGCCGCGGCCCCGCAGGATCTCCAGGGCGGCGGTGCCCAGCACGTCGCCGAGTTCCGGCATCAGCTTCGGGGCGATGTCGATCAGGTGCCACTTGATCTGCCGGGCGTCGAGCCGCGGGTAGCGGCGGGCGGCGGCGGTGGTGAGGCGCTGCAGGCAGGCGGCGGTCTCGGTGCCCGCGTAGCCGCCGCCGACCACCACGAACTGCAGCCGGGACTCGCGCTCCTTCTGGTCCAAGGTGGCCGAGGCGAGGTCGAGTTGGGAGATCACGTGGTCGCGGATGTAGGCGGCCTCGGCGAGCGTCTTCATGCCGCGGGCGTAGTCGGTGAGCCCTGGGATGTCGAAGGAGCGGGTGACGCTACCGGGGGTGAGGACCAGGGCGTCGTACTTCTTCGCGACCACCTCGTCGGTGATCTTGCGGATGACGCAGACCTTGGAGGCCGGGTCCACACCGATGGCGCCGCCGGGGATGATGTGGGTGCGGCGCAGGGATCGGCGCAGCGAGACCGCCACGGACTGGGGGGTGAGGACGCCGGCGGCGACGTGGGGGAGGAGGGGGAGGTAGAGCTGGTAGCTGAACGGCGTGACCAGCGTGATCTCGGCCTCCGACGGCGCGAGCTTGTGTTCGAGGCGGCGGGCGCACTCCAAGCCGGCGAAGCCACCGCCCACGATCAGGATCCGAGGTCGTTCCATCGCTCATCCCTTTGTCGTGCAGGTCGTACCGTGAGGGTCCCCACCACTGTCCGCCACACTCGCACGGAGCAGCGGGGGCTGCCACCGGGGGCGGGCGGATGAGGGAGGGGAGGGGCAGGTGGGGTGCGGGTGGAGCGGGGTGGTGGCGGGGGTGCTGCCGGGTGGGGCGGACGTGAGGAGGGGGTGGGCACCGATAAGCTGTCGGGCGTGCTCCCCGAGGTGACGGCGGTCCGGTATGTGACGCCACTGCGAGAAGGCGGCTCGATGCCGGGCCTGGTCGAGGCCGACGACCGGCGGCTGTACGCGCTGAAATGGGTCGGCGCCGCGCAGGGTCGCAAGGCGTTGGTGGCGGAGGTGTTGGCGGGGGAGCTGGGCCGGCGGATCGGGTTGCCGGTGCCGGAGCTGGTGACCGTCGATCTGGACCCGGTGCTCGCGCGCAGCGAGCCGGACCACCAGATCCAGGATCAGATGCGGGCCAGCGGCGGCACCAACCTCGGGATGGCCTTCGTCAGCGGCGCGCTCAACTTCGATCCGCTGTGCTTCGACGTGGACCCCGAACTCGCCGGCCAGGTGCTCTGGTTCGACGCGCTGATCGGCAACGTCGACCGCTCCTGGCGCAACCCCAACCTGCTGGTGGCGACCGGCGGGCTGCGGCTGATCGACCATGGCGCGAGCCTGATCTTCCACCACAACTGGCCGGGCGCCGCCGCCTGGGTACGTCGTCCGTACGACGCCTCCGACCACGCGTTGCTACGCGCCCGGCCGGACCTGGCGGCGGCGGACAAGGCGCTGTCACCGCTCGCGGAGGCGGCGATCGAGGCCGCGGTGGCGCAGATCCCCGAGGTCTGGCTGCTGGACGAGTTCGGCTTCGACTCCCCCGAGGAGGTACGCGCCGCGTACCGTTCCCAGCTGTCCGAGCGACTGGCCGGTCCGCGTGACTGGCTGCCGGAGGTGCCCGCATGACCGAGCCGCTGCCGGCCGGGCTGCCGGCCGTCGTGGAGCTGTACGACTACGAGTACGCCGTGATCCGCGCGGTGCCGAGGGTCGAGCGGGGTGAGTGCGTCAACGTCGGGGTGCTGCTGTACTGCCGGCAGAGCGCGCACCTGGCCGCGCGGACGCACCTGGACCAGGCGCGGCTGCTGGCGCTGGACCCGGTGGCGGACGTGCACGGGGTGCGGCGGGCGTTGCAGGGGATCGAGGCGGTCTGCCTGGGTGGGCCGGCGGCCGGTCCGGCAGCCTCGGACAGCCCCGGGCAGCGGTTCCGCTGGCTGACCGCGCCGCGCAGCGCGATCGTCCAGCCGGGGCCGGTGCACACCGGGCTGACCGCGGACCCGGACGCGGAACTGCGGCGGCTGTTCGACCAGCTGGTGCTCTGATCCGGCCCTGATCCGCTGTGATGCGGGGCCGATCCGCTGTGATCCTGCTCCGAATGGCTGGACTGTGAGGCGACTCGCCGACGGTTGCCGTGGTCAAAGCTTGAGTTACTGAAGCACTGGGTCGTACGCTGGCCCCATGGGTTCGACGACGACGACCGTACCGACCAACGCCGAGCTGATGGAGGCGTTGGCCGCCGTCGGCGCCGCGTACTTCCAGGACTTCGCGGCGGCCGCGGCCCGGCACGGGCTCTCCTCCTCGCAGGCCAAGGCGCTGGGCTCGGTGCAGGAACCGGTGCCGATGCGGGCGCTGGCCGGGCGGCTGGGCTGCGACGCGTCGAACGTGACCGGGATCGTGGACCGGCTGGAGTCGCTGGGCCTGGCCAACCGCGAGGCGGCGGCCGGTGACCGCCGGGTGAAGATCGTGGTGATCACGGACGAGGGCCGGGAGATCCTGAACCACATCCGCGGGGAGATGGCCCGCACCCACCAGGCCTTCGAGGCGATGACCGACGAGCAGCGGGTCGCCCTGCACTCGATCTGCGCGCAGGTCCTGCCGGTGCTGGCCGGTCGGACGGGCGGCGCGCAGCAGTAGCGGGCCGCCCGGCGCGATGACGGCCAAGGGGCCGACGGGCGCGGGCGGTTCGGCGAGCGGAACGGCGAGTCCGTCCGGGCCGTGTTCGGAATCCGGCCCGGCCTCCCCAGCCGCCGACGATCGGCGTGACCTCGGCTGTTAGGCTTGCGAAGCGTGAGCGCGAAGCCCCAGATCCCCAATGTCCTGGCCTCCCGGTACGCCTCGGCGACCCTGGCCCAGCTGTGGTCCCCCGAGCACAAGGTGGTCCTTGAGCGCCACCTGTGGCTCGCCGTCCTGAAGGCCCAGCAGGACCTCGGTGTCGAGGTGCCGGTGAACGCCGTCGCCGACTACGAGCGGGTGATCGACCAGGTCGACCTCGGCTCGATCGCCGCCCGTGAGCGGATCACCCGCCACGACGTGAAGGCCCGCATCGAGGAGTTCAGCGAACTCGCCGGCCACGAGCAGATCCACAAGGGCATGACCTCCCGGGATCTGACCGAGAACGTCGAGCAGCTGCAGATCCGCCAGTCCCTGGAGCACGTGCGGGACCGCACGGTGGCCGTGCTGGTGCGCCTGGCCAGCCTCGCCGCCCAGCACTCCGAGCTGGTCATGGCCGGGCGCTCGCACAACGTGGCCGCGCAGGCCACCACCCTGGGCAAGCGCTTCGCGTCGATCGCGGACGAGCTGCTGGTCGCCTTCCGCCGTCTGGAGGAGCTGATCGCCCGCTACCCGCTGCGCGGGATCAAGGGCCCGGTCGGCACCGCCCAGGACATGCTGGACCTGCTCGGCGGCGACACCGGGAAGCTGGCCGAGCTGGAGCGCCGGGTCGCCGGGCACCTCGGCTTCGAGAACGTGCTGACCAGCGTCGGCCAGGTCTACCCGCGCTCGCTGGACTTCGAGGTGCTCACCGCCCTCGTCCAGCTGGCCGCCGCGCCGTCCAGCCTGGCCAAGACCATCCGTCTGATGGCCGGCCACGAGCTGGTGACGGAGGGCTTCAAGGAGGGCCAGGTCGGCTCCTCCGCGATGCCGCACAAGATGAACACCCGCTCCTGCGAGCGCGTCAACGGCCTGGCCGTGATCCTGCGAGGCTACGCCTCGATGACCGGCGAGCTGGCCGGCGACCAGTGGAACGAGGGCGACGTCTCCTGCTCGGTGGTGCGCCGGGTCGCGCTGCCGGACGCCTTCTTCGCCTTCGACGGCCTGCTGGAGACCTTCCTGACCGTCCTCGACGAGTTCGGCGCCTTCCCGGCCGTGGTCGAGGCCGAGCTGGACCGCTACCTGCCGTTCCTGGCCACCACCAAGGTGCTGATGGGCGCGGTGCGCGCGGGCGTCGGCCGGGAGACCGGGCACGAGGTCATCAAGGAGCACGCCGTCGCCTCCGCGCTGGCCATGCGCGCGGGCGCCCGGGAGAACGAGCTGCTGGACCGGCTGGCCGCCGACGAGCGGATCCCGCTGGACCGGGCCGCGCTGGACGCGCTGCTGGCCGACAAGCTGTCGTTCACCGGTGCGGCCGGGGCGCAGGTCGCCGAGGTGGTCCGCCGGGTGGAGGCCGTCGCGGCGGCCTACCCGGAGGCGGCCAAGTACGCGCCGGCCGACATCCTCTGACGCCGCGTCAGTTCTCCAGCGAGGGCCCTGCCACCGTTCCGGTGGCGGGGCCCTCGGGCGTCCTGGTGTGTCCGGGGTCGAGCGGCGGGGTGGTGGTGGCGCAGGGCCAGTCGCAGTTCGGCTCGGCCACCGGGTGCTCCTGCGGGGTGAGCACGTTGCCCCGGACGGTGGCGAAGGCGATCAGCCCGCCGCAGACCAGCAGGCCCGCGCAGATCAGCATCGCGGTGTGGAAGGCGGAGTCCACCGAGGACGGCACCCGGTAGGCATCGCCGCTCAGGCCGGCCAGCGCCGGGAGGGCAGCCACCGCGAGCAGGCCGGCCGCGCGGGCGGCGGCGTTGTTGACGCCGCTGGCGATGCCCGCGTGCCGTACGTCGACGGCGGCCAGCACCGTCGCGGTCAGCGGTGCGACCAGCAGGGTCATCCCGCTGCCCATCACCGCGACGGCGGGCAGCACGTCCGCCCAGTAGGAGGAGCCGGGGCCGGTGCGCAGCATCAGCAGCACCCCGGCGGCGCAGAGCAGCGGGCCGACGGTGAGCGGGATGCGCGGGCCGATCCGCTTGCCGAGGCGGCCGGCGCGCGCCGACAGGGTCAGCATCAGCACCGTGATCGGCACCAGGGCGAAGCCCGAGACCAGGGGCGAGAAGCCGGACACGATCTGCAGTTGGACCACCAGCAGGAAGAACACCCCGCTGAAGGCCGCGTAGACGCAGAGGGTGACCAGGTTCACGGCGGTGAACAGCCGGGACGAGAACAGTCCGAGCGGCAGCATCGGATCGGGTGCGCGGCGCTCGACGGCGACGAAGGCGGCGCCGAGCAGCAGGCCGATCGCGCCGGTGAGCCAGACGGCGGGGGACAGGCCCTCCCCGGCGGCGGTGAGCGCGTAGGTGATCGCGCCGAGGGCGAGTGCGGCGAGCAGCGCGCCGGGCACGTCGAAGCGGCCCGAGGCGGACTCGTCGCGGCTCTCCGGGACGTAGCGGGAGCTGACCGCGATCACGGCGGCGGCCAGCGGCAGGTTCAGCAGGAAGATCCAGCGCCAGCCGGGGCCGTCCACCAGCCAGCCGCCGAGGAAGGGGCCGATGGCCGCGGACACCCCGCCGAGACCGGACCACAGGCCCACCGCCGCCGAGCGGTCGTCAGGATGGAAGACGGCCTGGAGCATGGCCAGCGAGCCGGGGGTGAGCAGCGCCCCGCCGATGCCCTGGACGGCGCGGGCGGCGATCAGCACGTTGATGTTCGGGGCGAGGGCGCAGGCCGCGGAGGCGGCGGCGAACCAGACCACGCCGATCAGGAAGACCTTGCGCCGTCCGTACCGGTCGCCGAGCGCGCCGCCGAGCAGGATCAGGCCCGCCAGCGTGAGCAGATAGGCGTTCAGCGTCCATTGCAGGGACGCCAGGGAGGCGCCGAGGTCGGCGCCGATCCGGGGCAGGGCGACGTTCACCACGGTGCCGTCGAGCATCGCCATGCTGGAACCGAGCACCGTTGCCAGGAGAACCCAGCGGCCCTGCGCGGTGCTCAGGCGCAGGGTGCCGGCCGTTGAGGTGGCCACGGCCCGATCCTGCGCCCGGCGGGGTGCACGTGACAAGGGTCACCGGGCGGTGTGTCCAGGGTGGGCGGTGCGTGAGCGGATGGTCGCACTGGGCCGCCGAGGGCGGCGCAGCGTCGTGGAGCAGTGGCGCCGAGTGAATGGATTGTGCACGCACCGCATGGTGGGCCATGCGGAGGGTGACCGCGCCGCGGGGGGTTGTCGCTGGTTCAAGAGATCGACATTGCTTCACCCGAACGGATGGGTTTTAGTTCAGCGACCACCCGGCCAGCCTGGGTGGATCCACCGGGTGGAACGCCGAGTCCTGCCGCTGCCCAGTGGTTCGAACTGAGCTCTGCACGGCAGGAGCGGGGGACCCACAGGTAAGTCGCCGGACCGGAGTCCGCGCTGTTCAGCGCGAACGTCCAGGACCGGCTCGGGGTGAAGCCGCGCGTGCGGCCGGGCAACTCCAGCCCGAACCCGACAGCTCACCTCGCAGGCGTCGGAGAGGAATCCCATGCCTGCTCAGGCTCGTCGTATCGCCGTGCCCCGCGCCGCCCGCATCGGCATCGCAGTCGCCGTCACCGGTGTCTCCTTCGCCCTGCCGCTCGTGACCACGATGAGCGCCCAGGCCCACAACGCCCCGGCCGCCTCGGTCGTGCAGCACGCCGCCGCCGTGGATGCCGGGTCGGCCGCCCCGGCCGCCGCCCACGACGGCTACCGCGTCGTCGGCGGCGACAGCCTGTCCACGATCGTCGACGCCCGGAACGTCGAGGGCGCCTGGCCCGCGCTGTACGAGCAGAACCGCTCGGTGGTCGGCACCGACCCGAACCTGGTCTTCCCGGGTCAGTGGCTGTCGCTCGCGGCCCACGCCGACGCCGCCGAGCCTGCGGCCCCGGCCGAGCCTGCGGCCCCGGCCGAGCCGGCCGCCCCGGTCACCCAGAGCGCCGCCGCTGCCGCAGATGCTCAGGTGCAGGTTCGGACCGAGGCCGCCAAGCCGGGCGTCCAGGTCCAGACCCGGATTCAGAACGCCGCTCCGGCCCAGGCCGTCACCGCAGCCCCGGTCGCCGTCACCTCCGGCTATGTCGCCCCGCTGGCCAACCCGGTGCTGGGCGAGGCCTACGGCGTGGCCGGCTCGATGTGGGCCTCCGGCCACCACACCGGCCAGGACTTCGTCGCCTCCACCGGCACCCCGGTGCGCGCGGTCGCCAACGGTGTCGTGGTGAAGGCCGGCAACGGCGGTGCCTACGGCAACCAGGTCGAGATCAAGCTCGCTGACGGCAGGTACGCCCAGTACGCGCACCTCTCCGTGATCGGTGTGAAGATCGGTCAGACCGTCACCGCCGGCCAGCGGCTCGGCCTCTCCGGCGCCACCGGCAACGTGACCGGCCCGCACCTGCACTTCGAGATCCGCACCGGGTCGGAGTACGGCTCGGACATCAACCCGGTCGCTTACCTGCGGGTGCACGGCGTCGCGCTCTGACGCTGCGCAGCCCCTGTTCGGACCCCGCGCTGACCGCGGGTTTCAGGAACCACCGCTGGTGCGGGGCGAATCGACCGCCCGGGATGGTCATGTCGGGTGACCGCTCGACCGGGTGATCGCCGCACCGGTGGACATGGGCGCGGGACACGCCCAAGGCCGGCCCGGCTTCGCGAGGACCCCTCGTGGAGCCGGGCCGGCCGTTGCCGTTCGCGGCTCCGGGGGAGTTCGAGTGGGTGGGATCGCGCTGGCGCCGGCGGTGCGGCGCCGACGGCCGGAGCGGTACGCGCGGATGGGGCGGATCGTGCCGGAGGACGCCGTCGAGCGGTGACGCCCGGGCGTGGTCAGTTCCGGCGGACGGGCAGGCCGTGCTCGGCGGCGGCCAGCAGCTCGTGCATCCGGTGCCCGAAGTCCTCGGTGTCGCCGGCGGGTTCGGGGAAGACCAGGCGGACGTCGCGGTGGCCGTGCGGGTGGTCCAGACGCAGTACCAGGCCGTAGCGGTCGAGGGCGAGCGGGCGGATGTCCGGGTGTCCGGCGAGCAGGGCCGGGTCGAGCAGGCCGGTGAGCAGGTCGAGGGCGTCGGCGTGCTCGTCGGCCAGGTGGGTGAGCAGCGAGGCCTCGTGCCGGGCCAGCGGGTCGGGGGCGGCGAGGGCGAGGTCGACGGCAGTGAGCGCGCCGGTGCCGTACGGGGTGGCGAGGACGGCGTGGGCGACGTCCACGCGCAGGTGGACGCTGAGGCCGTCGTCGGCGAGGTGGGCCAGGTGCAGCCGGCCGGCCAGGGTGAGGCGGCCGCGGATCCGGTCGCGGACGGCGACCGGGGACACGTCGGTGACGTCGAGGACGACGGCCAGGCCCTCGGTGGCTTCGGCGGCGGCCGCGGTGAGCGGGGCGTCCAGCGGGGCGCGCAGCCGCAGCCGGGAGCCGTGCACGGAGACCGGGGTGTCCAGGTCGTGGTGTTCGCCGAGGGCGCGGACGGTGAGTGAGGAGGTCGCGCTGAGCAGGCTGTGGACCCGTTCGGCGGTGGTGGGCTCGGGCACCTCGGCGTCGCCGGTGGGCAGACTCATGAACGGACCTCCTGGTGGTTAGGTGAGCCTAACCTAATGTCCGCGCAAGGGTGTGGCAAGTGGATGGCGGGGTGCGGCGAGGGCCCGGACGCGTGACGGCGTCCGGGCGCTCGGGGGTTTCGCGGGGCGTCAGGCGACGACGGCCTGGGCGTCGATCTCCACCAGCATGGGCTCCTGGGGCAGCTCCACGAAGACCGTGGTGCGGCAGGGCTTCACGCCGCCGGGCTTGATGTTCTCCTCGATGAACTCGGCGTAGACCTCGTTCATCAGCGGGAAGTCGGCGCGCTTGGTGAGGTACACGCGGAACATCACCACGTCCTCGATGGTGGCGCCGCCCGCCTCGACGATGGCCTTGACGTTCTCCAGGGTGCGGCGGGTCTGGGCCCTCACGTCGCCGCGGTGGAGGTACTCGCCGGTGGCCGGGTCCTGCGGGCCCTGGCCGGAGACCTGCAGGATCGGGCCCTTGCGGACGCCCTGGGAGAACATCCACGCGGGGGCGGGGGCGCCGTCGGTGCGGATCTCGGTCTTGTCGCCGGTCTGGGGGTGCTCGGACATGGGGTTCCTTTGGAGGTGGCGGACCGTCAAATGCGGTCGGGGCTGCCGCAGTCGGCCGAGACGGCGCGGGCGGTGGTGAGCAGTCGCGGGAGGAGGTCCAGCACCTGCTCGTACGGGAGGACGACGTCGGGGACGGAGATGGAGGCGGCGGCGACCACCCGGCCGCTGGCGTCCCGGATCGGGGCGGCCACGCAGTTGATGAAGGACTCGTGCTCGGCGTGGTCCTCGGCCCAGCCCCGGGCGGCGACCTTCTCCAGCTCGGTGAGCAGCGCCTCGGGCGTGGCGAGGGTGCGCTCGGTGTGCGGGGTGAAGTCGATCCCGGCCACCACCCGGTGGCGCTCGGCCGGCGGCAGGTCGGCCAGCAGCACCTTGGACACGGCGGCGCAGTGCAGCGCGGTGCGCAGGCCGATCCGGGAGTACATCCGGACCGGATGGCGGGAGTCGAACTTGTCGATGTAGACCACCTCGCCGCCCTCGTACGCGGCCAGGTGCACGGTCTGGCCGGTGGAGGCGTTCAGCTCGGCGAGGTGCGGGGCGGCGATCCGGCGGATGCCGCGCTGTTCCAGAGCGAGGCCGGAGAGCGCGAACAGGCCCGCGCCGAGGTGGTAGCGGTAGGCGGAGTCGCGGTAGACGAACCGTTCCTCCTCCAGGCTCTGGAGCAGTCGGAGCACGGTGGTCTTGTGGACGCCGAGCACCTCGGCCAGCTGGTCGAGGGAGCGCTCGCCCTCGCCGAGCTGGGCGAGGATGCGCAGGGCGCGGGTGACGGTCTGGCTCATCGGGCTCGGGCTCCGGTCAGTGGGCTGGGGGTCGTGCTCATCGCGCCCGGGCCCGATCGGCCCGGGTCCCGGTCGGGTCGGCCTGCGGCGGGGGTGGATCGGCCTGGGCTCGGGGCTGTTCGCCGCGGGTTCGCGCTCGGGTGCCTCGGGTCCAGGACCGCTCGCCCCGGGCTCGGGACCCGTCGTCGGCGGGCAGCGCCGGGGAGGTGATGCCCTCGGCGCTGACCCGGGTGGCGGCCCAGTCGGCGGGCGAGGCGTCGAGCAGCGCGGCCACCACGGGCTCGGGCGGCAGCTCGGTCTGGTCGTCGGGGGCGGTCAGCGCGCAGGCGGCGCTCAGGTGGCCGAGCCGCAGCCGGCCGCGCTGGTCCAGGCGGCGGATCGTGCCGGCCAGGTAGCCGGCCGCGAAGGCATCACCCGCGCCGGTGGCCTCGACCACCTCGACGGCCAGCGCCGGTTCGGCGACCGCCGTACCGTCCCGCTCCAGGGCGGTGGCCACCCGGGCGCCGTCCTTGACCACGACGGTGGCGGGGGAGGGGAAGCGGCGGCGCAGCGCGGTGGGCTCGTCGGTGCCGAAGGCGGCCTGCGCCTCGTCGGCGCCGAGCAGCAGCAGATCGGCGGCGTCCAGCAGCGGTGGTAGCACGGCCGGGTCGCGGTCGCGCCAGAGCGCGGGGCGCCAGTTGAGGTCGAAACTGACCAGCGGGCCCGGGCGGCAGTCGGCGAGCAGGGCGCGCAGCAGGGCCAGGCAGTCGTCGGAGAGTGCGGCGGTGATGCCGGAGAGGTGCAGCAGTCGGGCGCCAGCCAGCAGCGCGACGGCGGCCGGGTCGGTGAGCAGCGCGGGGGAGAGCGCGGCGGCCGCGGAGCCGCGCCGGTGGTAGTGAAGGCGGCTGCGGCCGGGGCCGAGGTCGTGCCGGTGGCCGGTGTCGCCGCCGACCTCCTTGAAGTAGAGGCCGGTCGGTCGGTGCGGGTCGACCGTGACGGCGGAGACGTCCACCCCGCGGTCGGCGAGCTCGGCGAGCAGGCGGCGGCCGAAGCCGTCGTCGCCGACCCGGCTGATCCAGGCGGTCGGCACGCCGAGTGCGGCCAGAGCCCCGGCCACGTTGGACTCCGCGCCGCCGACGGACAGTCGGAAGTTCTCCACCGCCTCCAGCGGGCCCGGGCGGTCCGGGAGCAGGGCGGCCATCGACTCGCCCACGCAGACGGCCGTCGGGGGAGGACCGGGGCGGCGTGTCGGCCCCGGGGCGTCCTGTCGCGGCATCTGCTGGGCTCCTCGTCTGCGGCCGTTCCGTCGTGCGCGGGTCGACCTGGGCCGACCGTCGATGCTTGAGCGTCGGTGCGTGACTGTCGGCGTTGGACCGTCGGTGTCAGACCGTCGGTGTTCGACCGTGGGTGTTTGACCGTCAGCCGGGTCCGTTGACCGTGATCCGGCGCCGATGCTAGAACCGTGCTGCCAGTATGTGCAACCCTCGTTGCGCATGTTGCAACGAGGTGGATGGAGGAAATGGTGGAGCAGACGTTCGCGAACGGCACCAACGGGCCGGGCATCGCCGAAGCGGCGGTGGCGGCGCTGGCCGATGAGACGCTCGACTGGCGGTTCAAGGCCGCCCCGCCGGAGAGCTGGGGACACACCGTCCGGGACTGGCTCGCCACCGGCCCGACCCTCTCCTCACTCGGCACCCCGCTGCTCACCCTCGACGGCGCCGCGCTCGACCACAACGTCCGTACCATGGCCGACTGGTGCGCCAAGGCGGGTGTCGCGCTCGCCCCGCACGGCAAGACCACCATGGCGCCCGCCCTGTGGCAGGCCCAGCTCGCCGCCGGCAGCCACGGCATCACCCTCGCCAACCTGCCGCAGGTCCGGGTCGCCCGCGCCTTCGGCGTGCAGCGGATCCTGCTCGCCAACACCCTGCTCGACCCGGCCGGGCTCGCCTGGCTCGCCGCCGAGCTGCGCGCCGACCCGGGCTTCGCCTTCCTCTGCTGGACCGACTCCACCGAGGGCGTCCGGCTGATGGACGAGGCGCTGCGCGCCGCCGGGGCCGAACGGCCGGTCGAGGTGCTGGTCGAACTCGGCGGCCCGGGCGGGCGAACCGGCGCGCGCGGGGTGGACGCGGCCGTCGAGATCGCCGCCGCCGTCCTGCGTGCCCCCACCCTGCGGCTCGCGGGCGTCGGCGGGTACGAGGGCGCGCTCGCCCACGACGCCACCGCCGAGGGGCTGGCCACCGTCCGCGGCTACCTGAAGGCCCTCGGCGAGCTGCACGGCCGGCTCGCCGACGCCTACCCGGACGATGCGCCGCCGGTGGTCTCGGCCGGCGGCAGCGCCTACTTCGACCTGGTGGTCGAGGAGTTGGCCGCGCTGCCGGAGGCCCTGGTGGTGCTGCGCTCGGGCGCGTACATCGCCCACGACGACGGCTTCTACCGGGGCATCTCGCCGCTCGCCCGGCACGGCGGCCAGGCCGCGTTCCGCGGCGCGCTGCACGGCTGGGCCCGAGTGGCCTCCCGGCCCGAGCCGCAACTGGCGCTGCTGGACGCGGGCAAGCGCGACCTGCCCTTCGACGAGGGGCTCCCGGAGCCGCAACTCGTCCGTAGTGGAGCGGAGTTGACCAGCACGGCGGCCCGGATCACCGCGCTCAACGACCAGCACGCCTTCCTGCGCGACGCCGGCGACCTCGCGCCGATCGGCGCGGTGCTGCGGCTCGGCGTCTCGCACCCGTGCACGGCCTTCGACAAGTGGACGGCGATCCCGGTGCTGGACTCCGCCGACGCGGCCGAGCCGAAGGTCACCGGGCTGGTCAGGACCTTCTTCTGATGACGGAGGCGGCGAGAGCGGTCTTCAGGGGCGCGACGGTCGTCGACGGCACCGGCGCCGAGCGCTACCGGGCCGACGTCCGGATCGCCGACGGCCTGATCGCCGAGATCGGCCAGGGCCTGGACGCGCCGTCGGTGGTGGACGCCGACGGGCTGGTGCTCGCCCCCGGGTTCATCGACATGCACGCCCACTCCGACCTGGCCCTGCTGCTCGAACCCGAGCACCCGGCCAAGGTCACCCAGGGCGTCACCTGCGAGGTCCTCGGCCAGGACGGTCTCTCCTACGCCCCGGTGGACGACACCACGCTGCCCGAGCTGCGCCGCCAACTGGCGGGCTGGAACGGCGATCCGGAGGACCTCGACTGGGACTGGCGTGACGTCGCCGGCTACCTGGACCGGATCGACCGCACCGGCGTCGCCGTGAACGCCTGCTACCTCGTGCCGCACGGCACACTGCGGACGCTCGCCATGGGCTGGGTCGACCGCCCGCCCACCCCGGCCGAACTCGACCGGATGCGGCAGGTGTTGGCGAAGAGCCTGCTGGACGGCGCGGTCGGCATGTCCAGCGGCCTCAGCTACACCCCCGGGATGTACGCCGACACCGCCGAGCTGGTCGAGCTGTGCACCGTGGTGGCGGCCTACGGCGGCTTCCATGCCCCGCACCAACGCTCGTACGGTGCCGGGGCGTTGGCGGGCTACGCGGAGATGGTGGAGATCTCCCGGCGGTCCGGCTGCGCACTGCACCTGACCCACGCCGCGATGAACTTCGGCGTCAACCGGGGCCGGGCGGGCGAACTGCTGGAGCTGGTCGACCGGGCGCTCGCCGACGGTGTCGACCTCACCCTGGACAGCTACCCCTACCTGCCCGGCTCCACCACCCTGGCCGCCCTGCTGCCGAGTTGGGCCGGTGAGGGCGGACCGGCCGCGACGCTGGCGCGGCTGGCGGATCCGGCGCAGTGCGAGCGGATCCGGTACGAGGTGGAGGAGAAGGGGAGCGACGGCTGCCACGGCGTGGTCGCCGACTGGGCGACGATCCAGATCTCCGGCGTCCGCTCGGCCGGGCTCGCGGGGGCGGTCGGCCGGACGGTCGCCGAACTCGCCGCCGAGCAGGGGCGCGGCGGGACGGAGGTCTTCCTCGACCTGCTGCGCCGCGACGGGTTGGCCACCACGATCCTCCAGCACGTCGGACACGAGGAGAACGTCCGGACGATCATGCGCCACCGCGTGCACACCGTCGGCAGCGACGGGCTGCTGGTCGGCGCCCGCCCGCACCCGCGTGCCTGGGGCACCTTCCCGCGCTACCTCGGCCACTACAGCCGGGATTCGGGCGTGCTGACCCTGGAGGAGACGGTCGCCCGGATGACCGGCCGGCCCGCCGCCCGGCTGGGACTGCACCGGCGCGGGCGGATCGCCCCCGGACACCACGCCGACCTGGTGCTCTTCGACCCCGAGCGGGTCCGGGACGCCGCCACCTTCGAGCAACCCCGGCTGCCCGCCGAGGGGATCGCGTACGTGTACGTCAACGGCACCGCCGTCGTCCGGCAGGGTCGTACCACCGGCGCCCGGCCGGGGCGCGCCCTGCGTCGCACCGATCGAGGAACTCTGGCCGCATGACCGCTCCTTCCGTTGGTCCCTCCGCCGGGCTCTCGGCCGGCCGCTCCGCCGCTTCGTCCGCCGGGCCTCCCCCGCTGAGCGGCGATCCGGTGATCGCGGTGGTCCGCGCGCCCCGCATCCCGGACGCCGCCGCGCTGTGCGCCGCGCTCGCGGAGGGCGGCATCCGGATCACCGAATTCACCTACACCACGGCGAATGTGACGGACCATCTGAAGCTGGCCTCCGAAGCGGGATGGCCGGTCGGGGTCGGGACGGTGCTGACCGCCGAGCAGGCCGAGCGCGGCATCGCCGCCGGGGCGTCCTTCCTGGTCACCCCCGGCTGCCGGCCCGAGGTCGCGGAGTGGGCGCGGGCGAGCGGGGTGCCGGTGGTGCTGGGGGCGCTCACCCCGACCGAGGTGGCCCGGGCGGTGGACCTCGGGGCGGCCGCCGTCAAGATCTTCCCGGCCCGGGTGTTCGGACCGGGCTACTTCAAGGACCTTCGCGGGCCGTACCCGGACGTGCCACTGGTGGCCTCCGGCGGCGTGAACGCGGGCAACGCGGCCGAGTTCCTGGCACAGGGCGCACTCGCGGTGTGCGCGGGGACGGACGTGGTGCCGCCGGAGGCGGTCGCGGCGGGGGACTGGGCGGAGATCACCCGGCGGGCCCGGGTGTTCACGGAGGCCTGTGCGGCGCCTTTCGAGCGGTAGCGGGGCGGGCCGGGTCGGAATCGTGGAGAGGCGGGCTGTCGGGACGGCCGGAAAAGGACGAGAATCGTTGGCACCCGGTTGAGCGGCACCCGGCTCAGCCCGGGCAAGCCCGGCCCCTCGGCCCCGGCCCGTACGCCCCCGGACCCGGTAGGAGGACCCACCCCATGACCTCGACCCGCCCCGGGCCCGACTGGCTGGACGGCGCCGTCCTCTACCAGATCTACCCGCAGACCTTCGCCGACTCCGACGGGGACGGCATCGGCGACTTCGCCGGCATCACCGAGCACCTCGACCACCTCGCCTGGCTCGGCGTGGACACGGTCTGGCTCAACCCCTGCTTCGCCTCGCCGTTCCGCGACGCCGGCTACGACGTCACCGACTACCTCACCCCGGCGCCGCGCTACGGCCGCACCGAGGACCTGGTCGCGCTGGTCGAGGCGGCGCGCGGCCGGGGCATCAGGATCCTGCTGGACCTGGTCGCCGGGCACACCTCCGACCGCCACCCCTGGTTCCTGGCCGCGGCCGAGGACCCGTCCGACCACCGCTACATCTGGTCCGACCGGCAGGTGGACGGCTTCGTCGCCTCGCCCGGCAGCCGCCCCGGCTGGTACCGGCCGAACTTCTTCGACTGTCAGCCGGCGCTCAACTTCGGCTATGCGCGCGGCAGTTCCGAGGAGCCGTGGCGTCAGCCGGTGGACGCCGACGGTCCGCGCGCCAACCGGGCGGCGTTGCGCGGGATCATGGCCCACTGGCTGGGCCTCGGCGTGGCCGGGTTCCGGGTGGACATGGCGTACTCGCTGGTCAAGGACGACCCGGGCAAGGTCGAGACCACCAAGCTCTGGGCCGAACTGCGCGACTGGCTGGACCGCACCCACCCCGGGGCCGCGCTGTTCGCCGAGTGGGGCGAGCCCGCCGCAGCCGTCGCGGCCGGATTCCACGCGGACTTCTTCCTGCACTTCGGCGGCGACGACCACGGCCTTCCGCTTCGCTCGCTCTGGAACAACAACGCCGGGACGGTGGAGGAGTTCTGGCAGCAGGGCCCGTGCTACTTCGAGGCCGAGGGGCGCGGTACCCCGCAGCCGTTCCTGGACGCCTGGCGTTCCGCCGCCGAGCTGACCGAGGGCAGCGGGCACATCGTGCTGCCCACCGCCAACCACGACTTCTCCCGGCTCGCCACCGGCCCGCGCGGCGGCGAGCAGCTCGCCCCCGCCTTCGCCTTCCTGCTCACCTGGCCGACCCTGCCCGCCGTCTACTACGGCGACGAGATCGGCATGCGGTACGTGCCCGGGCTGCCGGACGTCGAGGGCAGCGTGCTCGGGCCGCGTTTCAACCGGGCGGGTTCGCGGACCCCGATGCAGTGGACGCCCGGCCCCGCCGCCGGGTTCTCCAGCGCGCGGCCCGAGCGGTTCTACCTGCCGCTGGACCCGGACCCGCAGCGCCCGGACGTGCTCTCCCAGCGCGCCGACCCGACCTCGCTGCTGCACACCGTCCGGCGGCTGATCGCGCTGCGCCGGGCGCATCCGGGGCTGGGCGCCTCCGGCGGGGTGGAGGTGCGGAACGCCGGGTACCCGCTGGTGTACACCCGGGCCGGGCGGTACCTGGTGGCGGTCAACCCGCGTCGGGAGCCGGGGGCGGTGCGGCTGGCGGACGGCTGGGGCGGGCTGCGGCCGCTGGAGGCGCAGGGCGTGCGGGTGGCGGGCGGCGAGCTGCGGGCGGACGGGTTCTCGTACGGGGTGTTCGAGCTGTCGGACTGAGCGGTCCGGGCCCCGGCAGGCTTTCGATCGGCGTTTAGTAGTTGTAAGCTACATCCATAGATGGTTGCATTTACCACCTTCATTGGTGGTATTTGCCACCTTGATCGAGAGTTCGCCGGAGGACGTACGAACGCCATGAGCACACCCCAGACACCCGCCGCAGCGCCCACCCTGGGGCACTCGCTCAAGCACCTCGCCGTCCACCTGCTCACCCCGCTGCTGATGTGCCTCGGCATGGCGCTCGCCTACCAGGGCGCCTTCCACCAGCCGGAGCCGCACCACCTCAAGGTCGCCGTGGTCGGGACCGGCCCGCAGGCGGAGGGCCTGGCGCAGGCGATCCGGACCAGGGCCGGTGACGCGCTGGACGTCCGCACCGTCGTCGACCGTGTCTCCGCCGGACAGTTGCTGCGCGACCGCGACCTGGTCGGCGCCTTCGTGCCGGACGCCAAGAGCCCCGAGCTGATCGTGGCCAAGGGCAACTCGGACACCTCGGTGGTGGCCGCCACGGCGGTGTTCACCAACGTCACCGACAAGCAGGGCGTCCCGCTGCACGTCACCGACCTCACCACCCCCGCCAAGGGCGACCCGACCGGGCAGGGCCTGTTCTTCCTGTTGGTCGCGCTGAGCATCGGCTCCTACGCCAGCGTCGCGGCGATCGGCGCCGCCGGTGCCGGGCTGAGCATGCGGACCCGGGCGCTGGTGGGCGTGGCGGTCTCGCTGGTCGTGAGCGTGATCGGGATCGTCACCGCCGGACCGGTCTTCCACGTGGTCGACCACGACTACGCCGCGATCTGGGCGCTCGGCTGGCTCTACTCGGCGGGCATCGTGCTGATCGGCATCGGCCTGCACAGCTTCCTGAAGAAGTGGACCACGCTGGCCCTGATGGTGCTGTTCGTGATGCTGAACTTCACCTCCTCCGGCGGCATCTACCGGCCTGAGCTGCAGAACGGCTTCTTCGGCGCCCTGCACGGCTTCTGGACCGGCGCCGGCTTCCTGGAGGGCGCGCGCAGCATCATGTACTTCGACGGCGGCGCAGGCCTCGGCGGGCATGTGGTGACCCTGCTGGTCTGGCTGCTGCTGGGCGGGGTGGCCCTGGTCGCCGCGGCGATGTACGAGGGCCTCGGGCGGCGTCCGGTGGAGACGGCGGCGCAGGCCGAGGAGGAGATGGAGGAAGCGGTCGCGGTCTGAGGGTCGGACGACTGTACGGCCGAGCGGCCGGGGGGCTCGACCCCCCGCCGCCCCGCCCGGCCCGGCCGTCGTTCCGGGG